>JBJMJL010000037.1:0-11912 GCA_045806365.1 Gaiellaceae bacterium | reverse complement strand
CCACTCCCGCGGCCGCCCAGCAGGCCGGTATGGGCACCCTCGAGCTCGAGGAGTTCGTCGAGCGCGCGCTGTTCCTGGACCGTGACGATCCGGTGGCCGCCTGGGGTGAGCTGCGCGGATTCCAGGCCGGCTTGATCTCGCGGCTGGCGCCGGCGAAGGAGATCCGCATCCAGGCCGAGGGCACCGACCTGCGGCTCAACGTCGAAGGGCGGACCTGGATCAACTCCGACGGCAAGCGCAACATGCCGTCCGGCGAGGTCTTCACCGGCCCGCACGAGGATTCCGCCGAGGGCCATGTCCGCTTCACGATCCCGACGTCTCCGCGCGGCGTGGTGGTCGAGGACGTGACGCTCGAGTTCCGCGCGGGCAAGGTCGTCTCCGCGCGCGCCGAGCGCGGCGACGGCTACCTGCAGGCCACGCTGGAGGCCGACGAGGGCGCGCGCTACGTGGGCGAGCTCGGCATCGGCACGAACTTCGGCATCGACCGCCCGATCGGCACGATCCTCTTCGACGAGAAGATCGGCGGCACCGTGCACCTCGCGCTCGGCGCGAGCTTCAAGAAGGTCGGCGGCGAGAACGACTCGGGCCTGCACTGGGACATGATCTGCGACCTGCGCGAGGACGGCGAGGTGTACGCCGACGGCGAGCTCGTCTGGAAGGCAGGACGGTTCCTGCACGAGCCGGGGCTCGTCGCGGCAGCTTCCTGACGCGCGTCGCGGTCATCTCGGACACGCACCTCCCACGCGGCGCGCGTGCGTTGCCGGACGAGTGCATCCGGCTGCTCCGCAGCGCGGATCTCGTCCTGCACGGCGGCGACTTCGTGTCTGCCGCCTTCCTCGAGGAGCTGCGCGTGCTCGGGCCGCCGGTCGAGGGCGTCTGCGGGAACATGGACGAACCGGCGCTGAAGTCGGCACTGCCGAGGGAGCGTGTCGTCGACGTGGGCGGCGTGCGGATCGCGATGGTGCACGACGCCGGCGCACGGGCCGGACGGGAGGCGCGCCTCGCCGCCCGCTTTGCCGACTGCGAGGCGGTGGTGTACGGGCACACGCATGTGCCGCAGGTCGAGCGCTTCCAGCACCTGTGGGTGCTGAATCCCGGCTCGCCGACCGAGCGGCGCCGAGCGCCGGTTCACACGATGCTCGTGCTCCAGATCAGGGGGATGCGGATCACCCCGCAGCTCCTGACGCTCTCTTGACAGGGCGAACACGTGTTCGCTAGGATGCGAACGCATGTTCGTTCGGCTCGCCATCCTCGTCCTGCTGATCGCCTTCGTGGTCGGCCTCGCAGCCCGGCCCTCGGGTAGCGCGGGCAGGCCGGTGAGCTACGTCGTCCAGCCGGCCGACACACTCTGGTCGATCGCCGCCAAGCGCTACGCCGGCGACACGCGCGAAGGCATCTGGAAGCTGCAGCAGCGGAACCATCTCCGCGGCACGACGCTCGTGCCGGGGCAGCGGCTGATCCTGCCCTAATAAGCGGCCAGTTCCGAGAGCGGCAGCCCGGCGGTGTAGACCTTCTCGCCGCGGAAGAGGCGGCGGTCCGGATCCCACGGGAAGAAGATCACGACCTTCCAGGCCAGGCGCTCGCCGGACGGTGGAACGCTCAGCCACGTCGCCTCGTGCGTCGCGGTGACGTCCGCTTCCTCGCACACGCCCTGCGGGCCGATGACGATGTCGGTGAGGTCGAAGTGGATGTCCGGGAACGCCGTCAGCAACTCGCCGTAGAAGCGCGCCGCGCCTTCGTGGCGCTCCCAGCGGTGGCCGGACTCGACGAGCTCGTAGACGCAGTCTTCGGTCAGCGTCGAGATCAGCCCGGGGAGGTCGCGCTCGTCCTCGGCGATCGAGTGTCTCTTCCAGAGCTCGCGAATCTCATCGTGCTCTTGCGGCGACACGTCGCGGCGAATGAGGTCACGCACGTCCATCAGCGCTCAGCTTCCCAGAACGCCCGCAGGCGGTTGTTGAACAGCTCACCGAGCTTCTGCGGGTTATGCGCGGCCGGGAAGACGGCCATCTCTGCCTGGAGTCGTGCGGCGAGAACGTCGCACACCGCGCGAAATGCCTCGCCGGCGCGTGCTCGCGCAGAGTCGGGAGCGGGACACCAGTCACCCTGGACCAGCAGCACGCGCAATCCGGCGGCCGCCAGCTCGTCCAACGGAATCGCCGCTTCGCCGGGCGTGCGCTCCGTCATCGAAGCTCGCGCAGCCTCGAGCTCCAGTCCCTCCAGCACCGTCGGTTTTGCCGGAAAGCCGAAGGCGCGCAAGAAGCCCGCGCGGTACTCGGACGGATCGCGTGCCGTGCGCGTGGCGATGTCGACGTCGCGAATCAAGTCCTCGACCGCCGGATTGCCTCGTGCGAGCCCGAACGCCGGCGGCTCGATCAAGGTCAGCGAGCGAACCGCGTCGATCCGTCGCGCCGCCGCGAGGAGGGACACGACGCCTCCGTACGAGTGCCCGACGAGATGCGCCCCGCCGTCGAGCAGCTCGGCGACGTCGTCCGCGTCACGGTCGAAATCGACACGGCCGTCCGCTGGTGACTTGCCGAAGCCGCGGCGGTCGATCAGCTGCAGGCGGTAGTGCTCCGCGAGCGGTCGCTGCTCGCGCCACGTCTCCTCGCCCCAGCCGAAGCTGCCGTGCACGAACACGGCCGGCTCGCCGTCACCCCAGACAGTGACGTGGACGCCCGTCGCAGTCCGCATCACGCGAGCTTACTGGCGGCGTCGTCGAGCGCCCGGCCGCTTCGCTCACGCGGATGCGGCGATCTGATAGGGCTCGTCGGGCTCGAACACCGCGCGCCGGCGGCCGAACGCCGCGACGAACGCATCCACCACCGCCGGCGAGAACTGCGTGCCGCGGCAGCGCCTTACCTCCGCTGCCGCCTGATCGACCGGCAGAGCACGGCGATACGGGCGGTCCGTCGTCATGGCATCCCACGCGTCCGCCAGCCCGACGACGCACGCCTCCGACGGGATCTCGTCGCCGGCGAGCCTGTCCGGGTACCCCTTGCCGTCCCAACGCTCGTGGTGATGACGGATCAGCGGGACGGCCTCGCGCAGCCGGCTGAAGTGCGACACGATCTCTGCGCCGTCGACCGGGTGTCGCTGGACGATCGCGAATTCGTCCGCATCGAGCGCACCGGGCTTGGCGAGGATGCTGTCCGGGACGGCGATCTTGCCGATGTCGTGGAAGAGCCCGCCGAAGCGCACGGCGTCGAGGCGCTCCACGGCGATGCCGAGCTCCTCCGCGAGCGCAAGCGCGATGCGTTGCACGCGCGCCGAGTGTCCGGCCGTGTAGGGATCCTTCGCGTCGACCGTTGCGTTCAGGCTCTCGATCGCCTCGAGCGAGCTCTCCTCGAGCCGCTCGTACGACGTCAGCAGCTCGCGCGACCGCGCGTGCAATGTCGTCGCCTGCCGACGCAACGTGGACGACGCGTTGCGCACGAGCAGAGCGAGCGCACCGTAGAGCGTCACGAACACACCGAAGATCGCAAACCAGATCAGCCGCTTCCGCGACGCGATGAACGCCTCCGTGTGCTCCGGATCGGCGTAGATCTCGTAGACGCCGATCGGGCGCTTTCCGTCGTCGCTCTGAACCGGCGCGTATACCTCGAAGACGCGCTTGGCGTCGAGGTGGCCGATCGACGCGCGCGCGCGGTTGTCCGTGATCGTCCGGCCGAGCTCGCCGTGCAGCGAGAAGCGCCGGCCGATTCGCCCGGCGGCGCGATTCGTCCAGACGAGGATGCCGTCAGGACGCCAGACCTTGACGCTGACGATGTCCGTCTGCCGACGGAGCTGCTCGTTGATGTGGCGCGGGAGACGCGGCGACACCCGGATGCGGTCGTTTCGTACGAGCTCCGGGCGCAGGACGCCGTCGACGTACGCGCTCAAGCTGATGCGCTTGTCATCGACCGCCTGCGCGCGCAGCGCCGCCGTCAGCATCGATCCGAGCAGGATCGCGCCCGAGATCAGGATGACCGCGCTGGCGAGGAGAAACACGCGCAGCAACGTCACGGAGCGGTGCACCGCCCAGCCACGACCAACCCTTGTTGCCGCTGGGGAAGACATCGTCCTCTTTCGGCGCTATCGGCCTCGCGCGGGGTTCCCTTGAGAGGGCGAACCTAGAATCGAGCCGTGGATCTCGACCTCGTCTTCCTGGGCACGGCCGGCTCGATGCCGACGGCGCAGCGGGCCCCGGCCGCGTTGCTCGTCCGGCGTGGGGGCGACAAGCTCCTGTTCGACTGTGCCGAGGGGACGCAGCGGCAGTTGCTCCGCTCGTCGGTCGGTCTCCTCGAGCTGGAGGAGGTGTTCCTGACCCACTTCCACGCCGATCACGTGCTCGGGCTGCCGGGGATGTTCAAGACGTTCTCGCTCCGCGGGCGCGAGCTCCCGCTCACGATCTACGGCCCGCGCGGTCTCGTCGATCTGCTCGGCTCGTTGAAGCGCGTCGTCGGAAAGCTCAGCTACGACGTGAAGCTCGTCGAGTTGGAGCCCGGCGAAGTGCTCGAACGCGACGGCTATCGCCTGGCGACCTTCGGCGTCGCACACGGCGTGTCGGCACTGGGCTGGTCGCTGATCGAGGCGACGCGGCCCGGCCGCTTCGACGTCGCGAGCGCCGACGCGCTCGGCGTTCCCAACGGACCCGAGCGCGGCGCGCTGCAGCGCGGCGAAGCCGTGACGGTGGCCGACGGACGGACCGTGACGCCCGAGCAGGTGCTCGGGGCGCATCGCCCGGGCCGAAAGCTCGTCGTCACCGGCGACACCGCGCCGACGGAGGAGATCGTCGAAGCGGCGTGGGGCGCCGACGTTCTCGTCACTGAGGCGACGTTCGCCGACGAGGAACGCGACCGTGCCAGGGAGACCAATCACCAGACGGCGACGCAGGCGGCCGAGATCGCGCGTCGCGCGGAAGTGGCGATGCTGGCCCTGACGCACCTCTCGAACCGCTACTTCGGGCCGGAGATCGCGCGCGAGGCGCGCGAGATCTTCGCCGAGACCGTCGTTCCCCGCGACCTCGACGTGCTCGAGGTGCCGTACGCGGAACGAGGCAGCCCCCAGCTGATCAAGGGTGGGGCGACGCGCCGGCGCGAGCCGGAGGTCGTATCATCAGCGCCTGAATGAGCGAGCGGGTCCGAGTCGCAGTCGCGGGAGACGTCACGGAGGCGGAGGAGATCCAGGAGATCCTCCGCGCGGCGGGAATCGAGGCCGAGCTGGGGGACGGTGAGGACGATTCGGTCACGGTCTCGGTGCCGGAGTCGTCGGTCGAGCAGGCGCAGGACGCGATCGAGGCGATGACCGAGCCCGACGAACTCGTAGGAGAACCATGACGGTGATCTTCCGTGGCCGTCCGACCGCGATCGCATCGCGGCCGCGGCCGACACTTCCTCCGCAGTAGCAAGCTCGCGGCGCAGCTCGTCGGTGCTGCCGGAATCCGGCAGGGCGACCTCGTCCTCGACGTCGGTGCCGGCACCGGCGCACTGACTGCCGCGCTCGCGCGCGCGGGTGCGCGCGTCGTTCCGGTCGAGATCGATGCGGAGCTGGCCGCGGGGCTGCGGCGCCGCTTCGACGGCGTGGTCGAGGCCGATGCGCTGCACGTGAAGCTGCCGCGCGAGCCTTTCAGAGTCGTGGCGAACCTGCCGTTCGACGGCGCGACGGCAATCCTGCGGCGTCTCCTCGACCCGCGCGTCCCGCTCCAGACGGCCGACGTCGTCGTGGAGTGGGGGCTCGCTGCAAAGCGCACCGCCGTCTGGCCGAGCACGCAGCTGAGCACCTATTGGCGCGCCTGGCACGACCTGTCGCTCCTACGGCGCCTTCCGCGCTGCGTCTTCGCGCCGCCGCCGGCCGTCGACGCTGCGGTGCTCCGCATCGTCCGCCGCGCGCAGCCGCTGGTGCCGGTGGCGGAGCAACGCGCGTACGGGTCTTTTCTCGCGCGCGCGTACAAAGAAGGCCCGCGCTCCGTCGTTTCCTGGGCAGGGCTGAAGCGGCTCGAGGCCGAGCTCGGCTTCGACCGTCGTGCGCACGCTCGCGACCTCGACGCCGAGCAATGGGCGGCGCTCTACCGGCACGCCGTCCGGAGCACGCTTTAGAGTCCCGCGCGACCTAACCCCTTTAACCCGGTCCAGCGAGGCCGGAAAGGAGTCGAATGAACGCGCCTGCGCCGATTGCGGCGGAGAAGGTCCTGCTGGACGCGGAAGGCTTGCGCCGGACGCTCTCCCGCATCGCGCACGAGATCATCGAGGGCAATCCGGACCTCACGCGCGTGGCGCTGGTCGGGATCCAGACGCGCGGCGTCCCGCTCGCGCACCGCCTGCGCCGGCTCGTCGAAGAGCGCGCAAGCGAGACGCCGGCGCTCGGCGCAGTCGACATCACCTTCTATCGCGACGACGTCCAGGTGCGCGGCGGCGATGCACCGCGGCATCCGCAGCCCGTCGTGCGGTCGACGGCACTGGACTTCCCGCTCGAGGGAAAGACCGTCGTTCTCGTCGACGACGTGCTCTATACCGGCCGCACGATTCGCGCGGCCATCGAGGCCGTCTTCGACTACGGGCGGCCCGACCGGATCCAGCTCGCCGTCCTCGTCGACCGTGGTCACCGCGAGTTGCCGATCCGTCCGGATTACGTCGGCAAGAACCTTCCGACCTCCCGCGACGAGCGCATCCAGGTGCAGCTCGTCGAGGTGGACGAGGTCGACCAGATCCTGCTCGTTCCAGCGCCAGAAGAGGAGAGTCACGATGGCTGAGATCCGCGTCATGCGGGAGGACCTCCGCCCGCCCGCGCCGCCGCCGAAGCGGCATTTCATCTCGATCAAGGACGTCACCCGCGATGACGTCGAGCGCCTGCTCGCGACGGCGCGCACGTTCGAGCGGAGCCTCGAGCGGGAGGTGAAGAAGCTGCCGACGCTCAAGGGCCGGCTCGTGATCAATGTCTTCTACGAGTCGTCGACGCGGACGTCGTCGAGCTTCGAGCTCGCGGCGAAGCGGCTCTCGGCCGACACGATGTCGATCAAGTCCTCGGGCTCGTCCGTGGACAAGGGCGAGTCGCTGAAGGACACCGCGATCACCCTCGGCGCCTACGACCCGGACGTGATCGTGATCCGCCATCCGCAGATCGGCGCGCCTCAGCTCGTCGCGCGCGCGACCGACGCGCACGTCGTCAACGCGGGCGACGGCAAGCATCAGCATCCGACGCAGGCGCTGCTCGACCTGTACACGATGCGCGAGGCGCTTGGGCGGATCGACGGCCTGCACGTCGCGATCGTCGGCGACGTGCTGCACTCCAGGGTCGCGCGCTCGCTGGTCCAGGCACTCGTGCTGATGGGCGCGCGCGTCGCGCTCGTCGCGCCGCCGGCGCTGCTGCCCCGCGGGATCGAGGCGATGGGCTGCGAGACGTCGACGGACATCGCGGCGATCGGCGCGGCAGACGTCGTCTACGTGCTCCGCATGCAGCGCGAGCGGATGCAGGAGGGAGCCAACTACGTGCCGTCGCTCCGCGAGTACGCAGCGCGGTGGGGCGTCACGCCGGAGCGTCTGCGTGACGGCCAGAAGGTGATGCATCCCGGCCCGATGAATCGCGGCGTCGAGATCGACCCGCGCGTGGCCGACCACGACGACGCGCTGATCGAGACACAGGTTCGTGCGGGCCTCGTGACCCGGATGGCCGTGCTCTACGACCTGCTCACGAGCGGGCCTGTCGGGATCAAGACCGAGTCGGTGCTGGAGGTGGCCTGATGCTGTTCGCGAAGACTGGCCCGAAGGACGACGTCGTCGTACGAGGTGCGCGGGTCGTCGATCCGCTCGAGGGCCTCGACGCGGTGCTCGACGTGCGCGTGGACGGCGGTGTGATCGCGGCGCTGGGCAACGAGCTCGACACGAACTCGCACCGCGTGATCGAGGGGGACGGCTTGGTGCTCGCGCCCGCGTTCGTCGATCCGCACGTGCACCTGCGCACCCCGGGTCGCGAGGACGAGGAGACGATCGCCAGCGGCACCGCCGCCGCAGCGGCCGGCGGGTATTGCGCGATCCTCGCCATGCCGAACACTGATCCCGTCGTCGACTCGGCCGCGACGCTCGGGTCGCTGATCGAAACCGCGCGAGCCGAAGCCGAGATCCCCGTCGGCTTCCTCGCCGCGATCACGAAAGGCCAGCGGGGTGCGGAGCTGACCGAGATGGGCGAGCTCGCCTCGGCCGGCGCCGCAGGCTTCAGCGACGACGGCTTGCCGGTCGCGTCGCCGGGCTTGATGCGGCGCGCGCTGCAATACGGCGCCGTCACCAATCGCCGCATCGCCCTGCACTGCGAGGAGACGACTCTCTCCCGCGAGGCACAGATGCACGAGGGCGAAGTCTCGGCCGAGCTCGGTTTCACCGGGTACCCGTCCGTCGCCGAGAGCCTGATGGTGGAGCGCGACCTCGCGCTGGCCGCCTACGAGCGGCAGCCGCTGCACCTGCTGCACCTGTCGGCCTGGGAATCGGTGCAGGCACTGCGTCGCGCACGGGCCGAGGGCGTCGCGGCGACGGCGGAGGTCACGCCGCATCACCTGTGCCTCACCGACGAGGCCGTCCGTTCGCTCGACACGAACCTGAAGATGAATCCGCCTTTGCGTTCCGCGTCGGACCGCACGGCTCTCGTCGAAGGTTTGAAGGACGGCACGATCACGGCGATCGCGACAGACCACGCGCCTCACGCGCGCCACGAGAAGGAGGTTCCGTTCGAGGCGGCGCCGTTCGGCGTGACCGGCTTGGAGACGTCTTTCGCCGCGCTGTACACGCACCTCGTCGCGACCGGACTGGTGCCGCTGGAGACGATCCTCGAGCGCCTGTCGGCCGGTCCCGCTCGCGCGTATGGGATCGACGAGCCGCGCATCGCGGTCGGTAGGCCGGCGAACCTCGTCCTGCTCGACCTCAGTGCGAGCTATCGCATCAGTGAGCAGACGTTCCGCTCGCGGTCGGTCAACTCGTGGCTGCTCGGCGGCACGGTGAAGGGCGCCGTCCGCACGACGATGGCAGCGGGGAGGGTGGTGTACGCGGCGTGACCGGCTTTCTCGCGCTCGAGGATGGAACCGCCTTTCGCGGCGAGTCCGTCGCGGCGCACGGGTTCGCGGTCGGCGAGGCCGTGTTCACGACTGCGATGACGGGCTACCAGGAGATCGTCACCGACCCGAGCTTCGCCGCGCAGCTCCTCTGCTTCACGGCGCCGATGGTCGGCAACTACGGCGTCGCGGAGGGTCGCTCCGAGTCGGCGCGGCCGCATGCGCGCGCCGTGCTGATGCGCGAGGCGCGCGGTCCGGCGTGGACCGACTGGCTGCACGAGCGCGGCGTCGTCGCGCTGTCCGGCATCGACACGCGCTCGCTCGTCCTCAAGCTGCGCGAGGCGGGTGCATTGCGCGGGGTCGTCGTCGCGGGCGACGGCTCGGTCGAGGAGGCCGTGTCCGTTGCGCGTGCGCAGACGCCGATGGCGGGACGCGCCCTCGCGGCGGCGGTGTCGACGACACACCCGTACGTGTACTCCGACGCCGGCCGCGCGCGCGTCGCGGTCGTCGACTACGGCTGCAAGCGTTCGATTCTGCGGCGCCTCGCCGGCGCCGGCGCCGCCGTCACCGTGTTTCCGCACGACGCGACGTGCGACGAGCTCCTGCGCTTCGACGCGGTGCTGCTCTCGAACGGACCGGGCGATCCCGAACCGCTCGCGGACGAGATCGCTGTTGTGCGTGACCTGCTCGGCCGTGTGCCTATCCTGGGCATCTGCCTCGGGCACCAGCTGCTGGCGCTCGCGGCCGGACACGAGACATACAAGCTGCCGTTTGGACATCGCGGCGCGAACCATCCCGTGCTCGAACGTGCCACCGGGCGGGTGCTGGTGACGAGCCAGAACCACGGCTTTGCGGTCGCGCCTTCGGAAGCGCGCGAGGCGACGTACGTGTCGCTCTACGACGGGACCGTCGAAGGTCTGGACTTTCCGCTCGAGCACGCGCGCTCGGTGCAGTTTCATCCGGAAGCGGGGCCTGGCCCGCACGACGCGTGGCCGCTGCTCGAGCGCTGGGTCGAGGAGGTGGCGTATGCCGAGGCGGCCTGATCTCGAGTCGGTCTGCCTGATCGGCTCCGGCCCGATCGTGATCGGGCAGGCGTGCGAGTTCGACTACGCCGGCTGCCAGGCGCTCAAGGTTCTGAGGGAGGACGGCTTCCGCACCATCGTCATCAACTCGAACCCTGCGACGATCATGACCGACCCGGGCTTCGCCGATCGCACCTACCTCGAGCCGCTCGATCTCGAGGGTGTCGCCGATGTCCTCGCCCGCGAGCGACCCGACGCGCTGCTGTCGACGATGGGCGGACAGACTGCGCTCAACCTGGCGCGCGAGCTCGCGCAGGCCGGCGTGCTCGACGAGCTCGGCGTGGAGCTGATCGGGGCACCGCTCGACGTCATCGGCCGCGCCGAGGACCGCGAGGAGTTCCGCGAAGCGGTGCGGGCGGTCGGCTTGAAAGTGCCGAGCTCGCGGATCGTCACCGGCGTCGACGAGCTGGGCGGCATCTCGCTGCCGGCCGTCATCCGCCCGGCCTTCACGCTGGGCGGGCACGGCGGCGGTTTTGTCGAGACGGTCGCGCAGCTGCATCGCCAGGTGGAACGGGGGCTCGCTGAGAGCCCGATCGGCCAGGTTCTGGTCGAGGAATCGGTGCGCGGCTGGGACGAGTTCGAGCTCGAGGTCGTGCGCGACCGCGCCGACAACGTCGTGATCGTCTGCTCGATCGAGAACCTCGACCCCATGGGCGTCCACACGGGCGACTCCGTAACGGTCGCGCCGCAGATGACGCTCTCGGACGAGGCCTATCAGGAGCTGCGCGACGCCGCGATCGCGGTCATCCGCGCGGTCGGCGTCGACACGGGCGGCTCGAACATCCAGTTCGCGCGCGACCGCCGCACCGGCGAGCTGCGGGTGATCGAGATGAACCCGCGCGTCTCGCGCTCGTCGGCGCTCGCGTCGAAGGCGACCGGCTATCCGATTGCCAAGGTCGCGGCGAAGCTCGCCGTGGGGTACACGCTCGACGAGATCCCGAACGACCTGACCGGCACGACGCCCGCGAGCTTCGAGCCGACCCTCGACTACGTCGTCGTCAAGTTCCCGCGCTTCGCGTTCGAGAAGTTCCCCGGCGCCGACCGCACGCTCGGCACGCAGATGAAGAGCGTGGGGGAGGCGATGGGCATCGGCCGCACCTTCGCGGAGGCGTTCACCAAGGCGCGGCGCTCGCGCGAGATCGCCGACGAGTGGCGGCCCGAGAACCTCCATCCCTGGTTCCAGGAGGAGCTCGACCGCGTGGACGCAGCGCTCGCGAAGCTCGGCTCGCTCGACGAGCTCACCGCAGAGCACTTCCTGCGCCTGAAGCGCCTCGGTCTGGCCGATACCGACCTCGCGGCCGCGTGCGGAGCGACGGAGGAGCAGGTGCGCGCGAAGCGCCGCTCGTCGGGCGTGCGCCCGGTGTACCGCCGCGTCGACTCGTGCGCGGCCGAGGTCGAGGCTGCGTCCTCGTACTACTACTCGACCTGGGGCGAGGCCGAAGAGGCAGCGCCCGCGGATCCTGGGACGCGCAGCGTCGTGATCATCGGCTCCGGCCCCAACCGGATCGGCCAGGGCATCGAGTTCGACTACTGCTGCGTCCATGCGGCGCAGACCTTCCGCGCGCTCGGGTTCGAGGCGGTGATGGTCAACTGCAATCCGGAGACCGTCTCGACCGACTACGACACCTCGGACCGCCTCTACTTCGAGCCGCTGCGGGTCGAGGAGGTGCTCGCGGTCTGCGAGCGCGAGCAGCCGGCCGGCGTCGTGATCCAGTTCGGAGGCCAGACCCCGCTGAAGCTCGCCCGCGCGCTCGAGGCCGCGGGCTGGCCGATCCTCGGGACGCCGTTCGACGCCGTCGACCTCGCCGAGGACCGCG
>JBJMJL010000036.1:0-11678 GCA_045806365.1 Gaiellaceae bacterium | reverse complement strand
TCGTCGAGCGGGATGCGCGAGAGGTCGATCGGCTCGCCGCGCAGCTTCGCGATCTGCTCGACGCAGTCCTCGACGGCCGACAGCATTCCCAGCCCGAGCAGGTCGATTTTGAGAAAGCCGGCGTCGGCGCACGAATCCTTGTCCCACTGGCACATCTGCCGTCCCGCCATCGCCGCCGGCTGCACGGGAACCAGCTCGACGAGTGGCCGTGACGAGATCACCATGCCTCCGGGATGCTGCGAGATGTGTCGCGGCAGGCCGGCGATCTCGTGGCACAGCTCGGCGAACGCGCGCCAGCGCGGCGAGAGCAGCTTGCGGTCGGCGTCGGGCAGCAGTTGCAGCTCCTCGCCGACTCGCTTCGCGTTCCAGCCTTCGGACACGCGCGCGATGCGCTCGAGCTCCGCATACGGCAGCCCGAGCGCCTTGCCGACGTCGCGGATCGCGCCGCGCGAGCGGTACGTCGCGAACGACGCGACGAGGGCCGCGTGCTCACGGCCGTAGCGCTCGGTCACGGCGACGATCAGCTTCTCGCGAATATCCCGCGGGAAATCCAGGTCGATGTCCGGCACCGCGTTGAGCTCGCGGTTGAGAAAACGTCCGAGCGACAGCTCCGCGCCGACGGGGTCGACGTGCGAGAGGCCGGTCAGATAGCAGACGAGCGAACCGACGGACGATCCGCGGCCGCGCCCCGGCGGTAGCGCCCGCCGCGGCGAGTCGCGGCCGCGAACTTCCTGCGCGCATTTGCGCGCGAGCTCGAGCACGTCCCAGTGGAGCAAGAAGAACCCGGCGAGGCCGAGCTCGTCGATCAGCTTGAGCTCTTCGTCGAGGCGCGCCTCTGCTTCGCGGCGGAGCGCGTGGCCTCGCCGATAGCGATCCTCGAACGACCGCTTGCAGACGTGTGCGAGCTGCAGGATCGCGGGCTCCGGGCTGTCGGAGAAGTCGGGATAGCGGTAACCGAGCTCCTCGCTCAGGTCGAAGCGGAGGCGGTCGGCGAGATCGACGGTGCGGGCGACGGCCGCGCGATCCTCGGGAAAGCGCTCGACGATCTCGGCCGGCGACAGCAGGACGCACTCGTGGTTGCCTCGACGCTCTGCCTCACAGCTCTCGAGGGAACTGCGGTGGCGCACCGCGACGAGCACGTCCTGCAGGCGCGCGCGGCGCAGATGGTGCGCGTGGACGTCGCCGGTGACGAGTGTCTGCAGGCCGAGCGAGTCCGCAAGGTGGCGCAGCGCCGCGTTGCGACGGGCGTCGCCGCGCTCGTACGGGCGCTGTAGCTCGACGAAGAAGCGCTCGCACCCGAATGCGCGCGCCAGCCGCGCGGCGCCATTCGGATTGCGGACGGCGAGACCAGCGCGCGCGCAGCCGGAGAGGCAGACAAGGCCGTCGTTCAGCTCCTCGAGCAGCGCCTGCTCGAGCGCGGGGGCTGCCGCCGGCTGCGTCTCTCTGCCGGGAGGTCTCGTGTGCGTGTGAGCCGCGGTGATCAGCCGGCAGAGGTTGGCGTAGCCCTGCTGCGTCTCGACCAGGAGCGTCACGTGCGAACGGTCGGCAAGTGTCAGCTCGGCCCCCGTGATCGGACGCACGCCGAAGTACTTGGCCGCGTGCGCGAACTCGAGCGAGCCGTAGACGCCGTCGTGGTCGGTCAGCGCGAGCGCGGGATAGCCGAGCTCTCCTGCTCGCACCGCGAGCTCCTCCGGCAGCGACGCTCCGTCGAGAAAGGAGTACGACGAGTGTGCATGCAGCTCGACGTACGGAACGTTTTTGGAGGGTTGGGGTCTGACCCCTGCGGGGTCAGACCCCGGTCGTTCGGGGTCAGACCCCGGTCGTTCCGACCTGCTACCCGTGAGGGGAAAGCGCTCCGTCATACTCGGCTGCAGTGGACGGCGTGGTGCTCAGACCCGGCGAGGGCGAGGCGCTCTTCGGTGGGCGGATCGTGCTCAAGGCGAGCTTCGCGCAGCTGACGATCACGGAGTCGCTGTTTCCCGAGGCGCGCGACGGCGCGGAGCCGCACTTCCACGAGCGGCACGTGGACTCGTTCTACGTGCTCGAAGGTGGGCTCGCCGTCCTCGTCCACGACGAGGAGCAGACGCTCGATCCGAACGCGTTCGTCTCCGCGCCACCAACCGTCGTGCACGGATTTCGCAGCACCTCGCGTGCGCGTTTCCTCAACTTCCACACGCCCGACGGTGGCTTCGCCGACCACCTGCGCGCGCGTAACCGCGGCGAGGAGGGCGGCTTCGACAGCATCGACGCACCGCCGGGCAGCGGCACACCGCCGACCGAAGCGGTTTTCCACCGGCCCGGCGAGGGCGAGCGTCTCGTCACCGACACACGCGTCGCCACGATCAAGATCGGACGCGAGCAGCTCGCGCTGATCGATTTCGAGGTTCAGCCCGGCTTCGAGGGACCGTCGCCGCACGCGCACGACGACCACATCGACTCGTTCTACGTGCTCGCAGGCGAGCCCGAGTTCGTCGTCGGCGGCGAGCGGCTGCGGCTCGGCGCCGGTTCGTTCGTCGCGGCTCCCATCGGCGTCGTGCACGCCTTTTCGAACCCCGGCCCGGATCCCGCGCGCATGCTCAACATCCACGCCCCGAGCACCGGTTTCCACGAGCGCCTGCGGGAAATGAGCTGAGCGATGGCGCAGCTCGTGCACCTGACGTTCGTCGCGAACGACGCCGAAGCGGAGCTGGTCTGCGGGTTGCTCCGCACGGAGGGGATCGAGTGCACCCACCGCGCGAACATCGGCGTAGGCGACCTCACCGGCGGCGGGATGCAGGAGGTTCTCGCCGACGAGGCGCAGCTCGAACGTGCGCGCGAGCTCCTCGACGCTTCTACGCCCCCCGCTGAGTGAACCAGCAGCCTTGCTCCTCATCGCGAAAGACAACGGCGTTCTCCCCTGATTGCAGCACGACCTCGAAATAGCGCCGCGCGACCGGCTCAGCTGTCCACCAGCGATCGACGACGCGCCATTCCTCGCGCAGCAGCTCGACCGGCTGACGATTCACCCGCACCGGCGTCCCGTCGACACGCGCTTCGACGACCGCAGCGCGCGGGTGGTTTAACGGCCGTGCCCGCGAAGCGCGCACGGCCTCTTATGGTCGGCATCGCAAGCGACGCCTAATCGTCCCGTGGCACGAACAGTGCACGCGCTTCCGGGATGCGTGACCACGGCGCAACCTCCACCACCTGATTGACGGATCCCGAGCCGGTGCTTGCACGCACCTGACGCAGGCCTTCCCGCAGACGCAGGTCGAGCTCTGCCCCGGCCGCCGGGAGCAGCTCGAGCTGCTGGCCGTCGTGCTCCGTCAGCTCGACGAGCTCGAGCCGCAGCTCGAGCACCGGCGCCGGCAGCTCGGCGAGCTTCGGGCCGAGCGCCGCCTTCAGCCGGGCGGGCTCCGTCGTCGCGTCGCGCAACGTCACCGAGCGCCGCCACGAACCGCCGCCGACGAGGCGCGCCGAGAGCGCGAGCTTGCGGATGAACCGGTCGCCCCGCTCCGGCCGCGCCAGCAGCGTCTCCAGCAGCGCGCCGAATGCGCGCCGCAGCGTCAGCTCGTTGCCGACGGCTTCCGGGAACTCGAGCACCTCGACGATCTCGGCCGGCGGCCGGCGGCCCTGCACACGTCCGGTCTTGCCACCTCTCGCCAGGCCCCAGGCGCGCCGGCCGTCCGGCCCCAGTCGTTCGGCCACGGCAGCACCCGGGAGCCCAGCAAGCTGTCCGACGCGCTTCACGCCGAGCTCGTGGAGCTCTGTGCGGCGGCGCGGCTCCATCGGCACGAGCTCGAGCGGAAGCGGCGCGAGGAAGTCGCGCAGACGCTCGTCGGAGACGATCAAGATCTGCCCGGGGCGCGCGACATTCGCCGCGGCGAGGGCCGCGAACCGGCGCTGCGCTGCGCCCGCGCGTGGATCCCAGGCAGTACCGACAGCGGCGAGCGCGCGCCGAAGCGCCGGCTCCAGCCCGCCGTACAACCTCTCCACCCCGCGCGTCTCGAAGTAGACGGACCCGGCGCCGCTCGGGTCGACGGCGAAGCCGGAATCCTCGAGCGCGCGCAAGATTTCCTCCCACGCCTGCTCGGCGGTGGCCGGATCCTGCTCGACGAGCACGAGCTCAGGAGACGTCGCCAACGCCTCCCCCAGTCGCATGCCGGGACGGACGCCGAGCCGCTCTGCCTCGGCGGTCACGGGCCCCAAGCGCGGCTCGCTGTCGGCGGCCGGAGCAAGTGCCGCGGGACGCAGGGCCAGACCGGGCTGCTTGCGGAGCGCGGCCCGAAGCTCGAAGCCGGGGATGAGGACGCAAGCGATCATGGGAACGTATGTTCTACACGAACACATGTTCGCCGTCAAGGGATCGTAACCGACACGGCGAAAAGCGTCATCCCATGCGCACCAGGGCGCTCCTCGCGCTGCCCGCCATCCTGATCGCCGTCGTTCTGACTCCCCAGGCGTCGGCGTCCGATCCGGGGGTTGCCGCCCTCCAGGTCGGCCTGCGCGCACACGGGCTCTATCGCGGGCCAATCGACGGGATCACCGGC
This sequence comes from Gaiellaceae bacterium, assembly GCA_045806365.1. Lineage (GTDB taxonomy): Bacteria > Actinomycetota > Thermoleophilia > Gaiellales > Gaiellaceae > 3-1-20CM-4-69-9. Next base: position 7,149 of record JBJMJL010000036.1, on the reverse strand, counting down.
CCCGGCACGCAGCGCGCGATTCGCAAGCTGCAGAAGCGCGCGCGCATTGCGGTCGACGGTGTCGTCGGACCGAGGACGCGTCGCGCGCTCGGCCACTTCGCGCGCCATCGCCTCGGCAGCCGGACGCTCCGCATCGGCCGGACGGGCTGGGACGTCGCGTCGTTGCAGTTCCAACTCGCCGAGCACGGCTTCCCCTCCGGGCCTTTCGACGGAATCTTCGGACCACACATCGACAGCGCCCTTCGCCGCTTCCAGAAATCGGCCGACCTGAAGACGGACGGGATCGCAGGCCCGGCGACGCTCGCTGCACTGACGCAGCCGCCGGCGACGATCCCGGAGCCGCTCGCCTGGCCGCTGACGGCGCCTGTCCTCGGCGACCCGTTCGGCCCGCGCGGCGACCGCTGGCATGCGGGCATCGACCTGCCGGCGCCGCTCGGCACGCCGGTGTACTCCGCGCGCGCAGGCGAAGTCGTGTGGGCCGCCTGGCGTGACGGTTACGGGTTCCTGGTCACGGTGGCGCACGGTCACGGCGAGCGCACGATGTACGCGCACCTTTCGCGCATGGACGTGCGTGTCGGCGTGTGGATCGGCCAGGGCGTGCGCGTCGGCCTCGTCGGGGCGACGGGCGACGCGACGGGGCCGCACCTGCACTTCGAGGTGCGCGTGCGCGGCGCCGCCGTCGACCCGCTGCGCGCACTTCCCTAGGAGGGTTTGGCGATTTAACGGGCGCTGGTGAGGATGACCCGTTAAACGCGGGTCTTAGGGTTCGTCTATGCAACGACAACTACGACAGGCGCTCGTGGATCAGCCGATTCGGGCGGTTCGCGGCGCGGCGGGAGCGCCTCACGGCGATCTTGGATCGCTCGGGTAGTTCCATCAGTGGAATGTGGGGTTTTCGACATGTCCTTTTCCCTCGACTTGCGGGGGAAAGAACGTGTGGAGGGGTTTCGACAACCGCTCCACAAAGTTGTCCCCCGGGGGTACCCGGCCCAAAGAAAATGTGCAATAGCCCCAAACCCCCCGGGGAATGGGTCTAGTGTCGAGAGGGCGGGGGCCGGCGTTTCTCGCCTCGCCCCTGGCCGCAGGGAGCAAGGCGGTCCCCTGGCGCCGGCCCCAGTATTTCGCCAAACCCTCCTAGGAGAAGGTCACGAGCGCATCGCGTAGGCGGGCCGCGCCGACGCGACATGGTCCACGCGCGCGCGAAGAGAGGACATCGCAGCGAAAGCGGCCGTTCGTGACGACGGCGAGCGTGCGCCCGATCCACTCAGAGCAGTCGGCCGTGCGGCACATCTGAATCAGCGCCAATTGGCGCGCCGGTTTTCCCGCGAGCGCCTGGTCCGCGACGCCGCGCACGCACGCCGCCGCATCGCGCCCTCGCAGCCGCAGACACAGGCGCATTTGCTCGAAGGGATCGCCGGAGACCACGAGCGTCGCTGCGCCGATGCATGCGAACCTTTCGATCGCGCGCAGCCCCCGGCATGTGCGTCGTACATCCGTCGCGGTGCGGATCGGCGCGCCGACCGGCTGCTCGAGGAAGTAGCGATACCAGCAGGGACGCACGTAGGTGAAGCGGCCGTCGCACAGCACACGCGGCGAGCCGAGCGCGCGCTCCGGCCGCGTTGTCCCGTCGGCGCCACGCAGTGAGATCCAGTAGTCGTGGAAGACGCCCTGCGCACAGTCGGGCGCGTAGCGAGCTTGCAGCCTCCGGCACGCGGCCACGGCTTCACCGAGGGCGCCGTGGTACGCGCGCAGTAGCGCATGTCCGAGCCCGTGGACGCACGTGTACTCGCGGTAGCGCGTCGGCAACCCCGCGCAGGAGCGCACGGCTGCCGCGCCTCCCGAGCGCAGGATCTGCGGGCCGAGATACATCACCAGGCCCATCCCGAACCCTGCCGAGCAATTCGGGTCGTTCGACCGCGGGACGTAGCGCTGCAGCGTCGAGAGCGTGACACGGTGGTCGCGACCGAACTCCCGCCCGACCTCGTGCATGAGCACGTGGCAGCCCGCCTGCAGCGGACCGCCGACCGCCACGACGCGGCGGTCGATGCGCGGCAACTCGCGCGCGGGGTCCCTCGACGACTCGATGTCCTGGCGGAGCAGACGGACGTAGCAGCGGTATTGCACCTCCGCGTTGTGGATCTGCGTGCACTGCCACAGCCACGGCCTCTGCGGCGCAGCGGCCGCGGTCCCGGCGACGACGAGCGCCGCCGCAACGGCGACGAGGAGGCCTCTCACCTCAGCATTATTTCTGCGGCCGAGCCTGCCGTTCCCGTCAGGCGCGGGACGACCTCGAGGGCGTCCTCGCGTGCGGAAAAGGCGATGTCCTCCTCGAGTCCCGGCGGCCCGTACGTCCGCGCGTTGAGGCCGTCGAGCGCACTCGGGAACGCTCGAGCGAGCACGTCGGCCGCGACCGCGGCGTCGGTCCGGTCCCCCTGGAGCAGCCCGACGATGCGGCCGGCGCAGTACGCGTCGTCGAGCGCGAAGGCGCCCTTGAACCCGGCGCACACGACCACGACGTCGTCGCCCTGCGCGGCGCGCGCGACGGCGGAGAGGTTCAGCAGGCTGCCGAGCAGGACCTCGTCGCACCGGCGCGCGGTCTCGAGGATGGCGCGCGTGCCGTTCGTCGTCGACAGGATCAGCGTCTCGGCCCGCGGCTCGAGGAAGTCGCGCGGCGACGCCCCGACGTCGAAGCCTTCGATGCGCACCGCGTTCCGCTCACCGCCGACGATCGAGTCGGGAAGCTCGGCACGCAGCGCGCGAGCCTCCGCAATCTCGGCGCAACAGAGGACGCGCCGGTAACCGGACGCGAGCGCCTGCGCAATCGTCGACGTCGCGCGCAGCACGTCGACAACGACGCCGACGGCCGCAGGGACCGCCTCGCCCGGCGTGAAAGCAACGTGAACCGGCATCCAACTACGCTACTTCGCACATGGCCGAGGCCGTCGAGAGGACCTGTTACCGCCATCCCGACCGCGTCACCGGGTTGTCATGCTCCGAGTGCGGCCGCGCGATCTGCACCGAGTGCATGACGATGGCGCCCGTCGGCATCCGCTGCCCGGAGCACGCGGGCGGCCAGCGTGTCGTCGCCCGCGCGGGCATCTTCGACGTCGTCGGGCCCGTGACGCGCGCGCTGATCGCGATCAACGTCGGCGTCTACATCGTCGAGCTGTTCGCAGGAGGCGGCGTCAACGGCACGCGAGGATGGGTCTTCGAGCACGGCGCGCTGTACGGGCCACTCGTGCAGTCCGGTGACTGGTGGCGGCTGCTGACGTCGGCGTTCATGCACTACGGCCCGTTCCATTTGCTGATGAACATGTACGGGCTCTTCTTCGCCGGCGCGCTGCTGGAGCGCGCAATCGGCCGCTGGCGCTTTCTCATCCTGTACCTCGTGTCGGGGATCTGCGGATCCGCGGGCGTGATCGTCTACGACTGGCTTGCGAACCGGACGACGGTGGCGCTCGGAGCATCGGGCGCGCTGTTCGGGGTCCTGGGCGCCCTGCTCGTGCTCGAGCGGCGGGGGACGCTCCGAACCGAGGGGCAGATCCTGGGCTTGATCGTGATCAACCTCGTCTTCACCTTTGCGTTCGCGCGCCTCATCTCCGTCGGCGGCCACGTCGGCGGCTTGATCGGCGGCGCGGCATCGATGCTGCTGCTCGTGACGCTGCGTCCGCGCCCCACACTGGCGACGGCAGCCGTCGTCGGCGTCGGCGTCGCCGCCGTCGTGATCGCGTACGCAGTCCCGATTAGCTAGCCGAGAACGCTATGGCCGGCCTTGGCGAGGAGCTCGCCAGGGTCGACGCCGAGCTTCTGCAGCTGCTGGGCGTGCTTTTCGTGGTCGACCTTCTCGGGGAGCTCCTCGAGCGCATGCTGCACGCGCTCGTCCTGGCCTTTCTCCCGTAGAAGCTCGACGACGTGCTCACGGTCGAGTTCCATCCCGGCGTGCCTCCCCCCTCGCCCATCGGAAGAAACTCCCTGGCCCCTCAGACGCCTGGCGCGCCCATACTAGGTAGACGAATGGCAGGGGAGATCGACCCGATCGGCACACGGAAGGGCGGACTCGACGCCTTCCTTGACGAGAAGCTCGCGGAAGGCTTCACCATCGAGACACGGACCGACACGCACGCCATCATCTTCCGTCGCCCGAAAGGCCTGCGGCGGTTCACGAGCGGCGACGACCCCGGTCGCTTCGTGGTCGAGGTCGACGAGGACGGTCGCGCCACCATGCGCCAAGCCGAGCCGCGCCGGTCTTAACGTTCAATCGCGCGAGACTACGAGCCGTGGCGACCGTATTCGTCGACGCGGAAAACGTGCGGCGTTCGGTGTGGCCGAACATCGACCGCGCGGACTTCGACGGGCGCTGCGCGGAGTGGGCGCGAGCCCACGGCCACGAGCTAGTGGTCGTCTGGGAAGGCGCCGACGAGACCGCGGACGACCGCATCGCGTCACAGGTGCGCGAGCTGCCGCCGCCGCTGTGGGTCGTCACGTCCGATCGCGAGCTGCGCCGCCGTGTCGAACCGTACGTCGAGCGGATCATCGGCGGCGGGTCGTTCGCACGCGGGCTCTAACTCGTTCGAGGGACGCCGTGCGACGGCCGGGCGGTCGATTCCTCGTGTGTGGGAACTACCGTCCTCGCTCTCGTCGCCCTCGCGACAGCGCCGCCGCCGGCGCCGCAGCCTGCGCACGTGATCGCGCGCGTGCAGCCCGGGCGTGTCGTCACGCTGCGGAGCGCGCCGGGCGGGCCCGTCGTTGCCCGGGTCGGCGCGCTGACGCGCTTCGGCTCGCGGCGCGCGCTCGGCGTCGTCGCGACCCGGCGGGCACGGTGGCTCGCCGTCACCGAGGCCGGCGTACGCGGAAACCGCCCCGTCTGGCTGGACACACGCGCCGGCGGCCTGAGCTACGCGCGGACGCGGCTGCAGATCGACGTCGACCTCTCCGAGCGGACACTCGCGCTGCGGCGCGATGACACGGTCGTGCGTCGCGTCAGTGTCGGCGTGGGCGCGTTCGACTCGCCGACGCCTACGGGCAGCTTTGCAGTGACGGACAAGCTCTCCGGCGCCGACTTCAGCGCCTCGTACGGGTGCTGCATCCTCGCGCTCTCGGCGATCCAGCCGAACCTGCCGGCCGGCTGGGCCGGCGGAAACCGGGTCGCGATCCACGGGACACTTTCGCCCGAGGACTTCGGTGCAGCGGTGTCGGCCGGCTGCGTGCACGCTCCAGACGCCGATCTGCGCTACTTGATGCGCGTCGTCCCGCTCGGGACGCCGGTCGTCATTCGAGCGTGAGCACCGGCTCGACGCCGTAGAAGGCGCCGATCCTCCCGGCCTCGCGCAGCACGTCCGCGCGCTTCACTCTGCGCACGGGACTCACCTCGAGCTCGACCCGCCTTGCGTGCTTCTTGCGCTCCCACAACCCTGCGGTCATTCCGTCGACGAGCAGGAAGCGCACGCCCGCCGGCCCTTCGTAGCGGCCCCGGCCGTGCGCGGCGACCTGCGCGCGCACGCGTTCCGGCACGAGGTGCTCGCGCTCGCGGAAGCCCATGACGTACACGTCGTACTCCGGCAGCAGGCGCACGTTCGGGTGCGGCTGCGGGAACGCGGTGTCCCCGGCGAGCACGAACGCCTTGTGTCCCTCGACATCCAGCTCCTCCACGTCGGTGAACGGCACTTCGACGCCGAGCCACGTGCGCACGTCGGCGGGACGAGCCGGGCCGTAGGTGCGCAGGTAGCGGCGCACGATCTCGCGCAACGCGTCATGCCTGCCGACGTTGCGCCAGCCGCCGATCCACTGGTCCGGTCGCGCCAGTGTGATCTTGTTGCCCTGCGGCGGTCCCTGGCAGAGCTCGTCCGTGAAGAACGCGAACCCCGACCGCAAGCGGCCCTCGTGCTTCTTGCCGACGCGGCGGACGACTTCCGCGGCCAGTTCCTCGCGCAGGAGCGTGCGCCCGTCGAGCGCATCCCATACGGCTGCGCGGAGCTCCTGCAGTTCGGAGGCGGCCACTGCCGGGTGCAGGACGCCGGCCGGATCGCGCCATTCGCCGAGGTCCTCCCGCGGCGAACGGGCGGCAAACCACAGCGGCAGCTCGTCGGCCGGATGGAGATGCAGCGTGCCGCGCAGCGTCCACGCTTTCACGAGCGTGCGGTCGCGCCACAGAGCATCGCGCACGTCCTGCTGCGTGATGTCGTCGACACGCGCCGCCAGCTGCAGCTCCGCCGACGCCTGCACCTGCGCGTGGATACCGCAGCAATCACGGGCGACCGCGACCAAGTCGTGGGAACGCTTCGCCAGGTGCGAGCGCGCAAGGCGGCGCGCGCGCACGGCGTCCCACGTCAGAGAAACTGCGTGCGATCGACGAGTTTGCCGCCGGTCAACCATGCGAACCTGCCGCGCTCGATGATCTGGACGTGCACGGCCGACGGGTCGTCGTCCGCATGCTCCTGACGGTACTTCGCGAGCCAGCCTCGCAGATCGTCCTCGGACTCGACCTGCGCGACGCGCTCGCCGTCGACGAGCAACCGGTAGCTAGCCACCGGCCGTCGCGTACACCGCCGCGCCGCTCTCCGCGAGCGCGGCCTGCGCCGCGGCGAGCCGCGCGAGCGGCACACGGTACGGCGAGCAGCTGACGTAGTCGAGCCCGAGCTCGTGGCAGAACGCCACCGACTTCGGCTCGCCGCCGTGCTCGCCGCAGATGCCGAGCTTCAGGCCGGGCTTGGCCCCGCGCCCGCGCTCGACGCCGATCCGCATCAGTTCGCCGACGCCGCCGACGTCGAGTGTCTCGAACGGGTTCTTCTCCAGCACGCCGTCCTCGAGGTAGTGCGTCAGGAACTTGCCCTCCGCGTCGTCGCGGGAGAACCCGAGCGCCGTCTGTGTCAGGTCGTTCGTGCCGAACGAGAAGAAGTCCGCATGCCCGGCGATCTCGTCCGCGCGGACGCACGCGCGCGGTAGCTCGATCATCGTCCCGCACAGGTATTCGACGTCGGACGCCTCCTCCTCGGCGACCTGCGTCGTCAACTCGCGCAGCCGGCGCAGCTCCTCCTCGAACGCGACGAGCGGGTGCATGATCTCGACGAGCGGCGCGTCGCCCGAGCGGTCCTCGACCGCACGCGCGGCGCGGATGATCGCGCGCACCTGCATCTCGTAGATCTCCGGCCA
>JBJMJL010000035.1:0-8122 GCA_045806365.1 Gaiellaceae bacterium | reverse complement strand
CGACGAACGGGAAGTAGAGGCCGTTCAGCACGACGGTCTGCTGGTTCGCCTCTCGATAGTGCTCGTTGACGGCGCGGAAGTTGCGCTCGTTCGCGCGCTCGCGGCGAAACGCCTGCACGACGCGCATGCCGCTGATGTCCTCGGCAAGCGTCGCGGTGACGAGCCCGAGCCGCTCACGGACGGCGCGATACGCGCGCGCGGAGTAGATACGGAAGAACGCCGTCGCCAGGAACAGGAACGGCATCACGATCAGCGTGGCCAGCGCCAGGCGCCACTCGAGGAAGAAGAGGATGACCGCGGTCCCGATCAGGAAGAGCGTGCTCTGCACGAGAGTCGTGACGCCGTCCGTGACCAGCTGGTCGAGTGCCTCGACGTCGTTCGTCAGCCGGCTGATGATCACGCCCGCTCGGTTGCGCTCGTAGTACCCGAGCGAGAGCCGCTGCAGGTGGCCGAACAGCTTGTTGCGCAGATCGGCGAGGATCCGCTCGCCGACCCAGCCCGTCAGGTACGTCTGCAGGTAGCTCATGCCCCAGTTGGCGAGACCGGCGAGCACGAACAGGCCGACGATCCACCAGAGCGCTTGGAGGTTCTGCTCTCGGATGCCGATGTCGACCGCGTACTTGGAGAGGAACGGCGGCGCGAGGGCCGTCACCGTCGCGGCGAGGAGCGAGACGACGGACAGGATCGTGCGCGTCTTGTACGGCGCCGTCAGCCGTGCCAGCGCCGCGACGCGGCGGCGCGTCCGCCGCCAGGACCAGTCGTCGACCCTCGCACCGCGCTCGGCCATGAGATGGCCCCCCGGCTGCCAAACCCTCACGCGACTTCCTCCACGGCGGCGCGTGCCTCCACCGCGTCTGCGAACTGACGCTCGAGCAGGCCGTGGTCGTAGATGTCGCGGTACACCGGGCTCGTCCCGAGCAGGTCGTCATGTGTGCCGTGCGCGACGATGCGGCCGGCGTCGAGCACCACGATCTCGTCCGCGAGCGAGATCGTGGAGAGCCGGTGCGCGATGATCAGGGTCGTCCGACCGCGCATCGCCTCGCGCAGGCCGAGCCGGATCTTGGCCTCGGTCGTCGCGTCCACCGAGGCAGTCGCATCGTCGAGGATCAGGATGCGCGGGTCGACGGCGATCGCGCGCGCGATCGCAAGACGCTGCCGCTGGCCGCCGGACAGCGTGATCCCGCGCTCGCCGATGTCGGTGTCGTAGCCGTTCGGGAGCCGCTCCACGAACTCGTGCGCCTGCGCGAGCCGCGCCACGCGCTCGACCTCGTCGTCACTCAGGTTCGGCGCGCCGAAGGTGACGTTCTCACGCACCGTGGCGGAGAAGAGGAAGGGATCCTGCGGGATCACGCCGATCGCCCGGCGTAGCGAATGCAGGGTCACATCGCGCACGTCGACGCCGTCGACGAGCACACGGCCGTCGGTGGCGTCGTAGAAGCGCGGCACGAGCGACGTCAACGTCGTCTTGCCCGAGCCCGTGTGTCCGATCAGCGCGATCGTGCGTCCGGCCGGGACGTCGAGGTCGACGTCCTCCAGCACCGGCCGTCCCTCCATGTACTCGAAGCGGACGCCCTCGAAGCGAAGATCGCCGCCCCCGGGCGGAAGCTCGAGTGCGCCCGCCCGGTCGGCGATCTCCTCCGGCGCGTCCATGATCTCGAAGATGCGCTCGCCGGCCGCCGTCGCGCGCTGCGCCTGGCCCACCCACATGCCGAGCGAGCGCAGCGGCGTCACGAGCATGCCGAGGTAGAGGTTGAAGGCGACGAAGCCGCCGACGGTGAGCGACCCGTTGGTGACCATGTGCGCGCCGACGAGCAGCACCGCGGCCTGCGCGAGGAGCGGCACCCACGAGATCAGCGGCACGTAGAGCGCGCGCTGGCGGTTCGCATTGATCGTCTGCGCGAAGACCGCCTCCGAGCGGGCGTTGAACTTCTCGTGCTCCTGCGGCTCCTGGGCGAACGACTTGACGACGTGGACGCCGACGATGTTCTCCTCGGCGACCGTCGCGACGTCGGCGAGCTTCTGCTGCACGTCGCGGAGCGTCGGGTGAGCGACGCGGCTGTAGCGATACGCGAGCACGACGAGCACGGGCGTGATCGCGAGCGCGATCATCGCGAGCTGCCATTCGAAGAAGAGCAGCACGATCGTCACGGACGCGACAGTGAGGGCGTTCTGGAAGAAGAAGATGAGGCCGTAGCCGAGGAAGAAGCGCACCCCCTGCAGGTCGACCGTCGCGCGTGACATCAGCTGGCCCGTCTGATGGCGGTCGTAGAAGCCGAACGACAGGCGGACGAGGTGGGCGTACAGCCCCTGCCGCATGTCCATCTCGACGGCCAGCGCCTGCTTACCCGAGATCAGCCGACGGCCCGCCATCAGCAGCGCTCGGATCGCGCCGAGCGCGACGATCGTCCACACGAACACCCAGAGCTTGCTCGTGTCGCGCGGAATCAGCGCGCTGTCGATGACGTGCTTCGTCACCCACACGAGCGCGATCTGCGCCGCCTGTGAGCCGACTGCGAGGACGATCGAGACTGCGAGGCCGAGCTTGTAGGGACGGAGGAAGCCGAGCAGCCGCGCAAACGTGTCGCGATATGCGGGTCGGTCGGCCTCCTTCACCCCCCGAAATCTAGCGAGGGAGCTGTTTCAACTCGGCGCGCACGAGTCGCGCGGCACGCGCAGTGAGCTCCCGGTTTGCAGGAAGATTGAGCCAGCCGCTCGCGCCCGACGGATGGGGGAGCGGCACGACGGCTACGCCGTCGCGTTCGTAGCGGCAGCCGATGCACGACGCGAGCCCAGTCAGTCCGAGCAGGCGCTTGATCGCCAACCCGCCGACGGGAACGACGAGAGCCGGTCGCAGGATCTCGAGCTCCCACTGGCGCCAGAACGAGCACAGCTGCTGCTCGTGCGGCGTGGGCGTGCGGTCGCCGCGTCCCGACGGTGCGCGGCCGGGATAACAACGTGTGACCGACGCGCAGTAGAACGTCTCGTAGAACTGCTCCTCGTCGAGCTCGAGCCAGCGCCGCAGCGTCTTGCCGGCGCGGCCGCGCCAGGGCCGGCGCTCCTCTCCCTCGACGATCCCGGGCGCCTGCCCGTACATGTACGCGCGCTGGCCGGTGTGGACGTTGCGGACCGGCCACGATTCGAGCCGATAGCCGGCCTCGACGCATGCGCGGCAGACGCTGAGGTCCCGCTGCAGCGACGCGAGCGAGCGGTACGAGCTGCGCCGACGGGTCACGCGCGCACGACGACGAACCAGCGGCCCTCGTAGAGGATCTCGCCGCCGCCCAGCTCGGACGCGAGTTGCGCGCCCGTGAAGACGCGCTTGAAGACCGTCCAGCGCGAGCCGTCTCTGAGCACGCGCTCCTCGTAGCGCTCGAGCGCGTCGCCGGCGCCCGGCACGGACGCGACAACGACCAGCTCGCGCGCGACCCTGCGTGCGTCCGCGAGGAAACGCCGGCGCTGCTCCTCCTCGAGATGGCAGTAGAAGTAGCTCGTGAACACACGGTCGAACTCGCCGTCGCCGAAGGGCAACGCGAGCGCGTCCCCGCAGACGAACGCCGCGGTCGGCGCCTGCTCGCGCGCGACCTCGAGCATCCGCTCGCTCTGGTCGAGCCCGACGACGTCCCCGCGCAGGTGGCGGGTGAGGAAGCCGGTGCCGCACGCGACGTCGAGCGTGCGTGCAGGTGGGAGGGAGGCGATCAGCTCGGCGAGGACGTCGAGCTCCTCGTCCCACCCCGGCCGGTCGCGGTCGGCATACAGCCCTTCCCCCCGCCACCAGTCGTCGTACTCGAACGCGCGCCGGTCGTAATACGTCTTCAACGCGGGTCCTAGACTACGTGCGTGCCGCTGCCGCTCGAATCGGTGCCGAACTTCTCCGAAGGACGGGACCGCGAGACGATCGACGCGCTCGCGGCGGCGCTGTCGAAGCCGGCGGAGCTGCTCGACGTTCACTCGGATCCCGACCACAACCGCTCCGTGTTCACGCTCGTGGGCGACGAAGACCGGCTCGTCGCTGCGCTCGTCGCCGGCGTCGCGTGTGCGAGGGAGCGGATCGATCTGCGGCGACACGAGGGCGCGCATCCGCGCATCGGCGCGGCCGACGTCGTCCCGATCGTCGCGGTCGATCCGAGCGACGGCGCGCGTGCACGCGCCTGTGCGCTCGTCCTCGCCGAGAAGATCGGCGACGACCTGCAGCTGCCGGTCTTTCTCTACGGTGAGTCGGCGCCGGGCCGGGGGCCGGCGTTCTTCCGCAACGGAGGCCCGGAGCAGCTGCAACGCCGCATCGACTCCGGCGAGCTCTCGCCCGACTTCGGCCCGTCGCGGCTCGACGAGCGCGCCGGCGCCGTCATCGTCGGCGCGCGCCGGCCGCTCATCGCCTTCAACGTCGACCTCGAAACGGACGACGTCGAGGTCGCGCGGGCGATCGCTGCCGTCGTGCGCGAGCAGGGCGGCGGCTTCCCGGGCGTGCGAGCCCTCGGCCTCTCGCTCCGGCGTGCCGGCCACGCGCAGGTGAGCATGAACGTCGAGGATTTCGAGGCGGCGGCGCTGCACGACATCCTCGGGCGCATCGAAACGGAGGCACGAGAGCGCGGCGTCGCCGTGCGTGGCTCGGAGCTCGTCGGGTTGATGCCGGCCGGCGCGGCAGTCGCCGCCGCGGGCAGGACGTTGCGCATCGACGGGTTCAGTCCGGAGCGCGTGCTCGAGCTGCGCCTGCTGCGGCGAGACTAGAGTGACCGTCGATGGCTCAGGCGACGGCGATCCGCCTGACGGGAGACGACCTCCGGATCGAGGACGTCCAGGCGGTCGCAACCGGCGAGACTGCGGCGGCGCTCTCGGACGAGGCGCGCGCGAAGATGCGCGCCGCGCGCGAGCTCGTCGAACGCGCGGCGCACGGAACGCGCGAGCACACCTACGGGATCAACACTGGTTTCGGACGGTTCGTTTCGAAGTCGATCCCGGAGGAGCAGACGGCGGAGCTGCAGCTGCGGCTCCTGCGCAGTCACGCCTGCGGCGTCAGCGAGCCGTATCCGACGGAGATCGTTCGCGCGGCAATGCTGCTGCGCGCCAACGCGCTCGCGAAGGGGACGTCCGGCGCACGGGTCGAAACGGTCGAGCTGCTGCTCGAATGCCTCGCGCGCGGTGTCGTCCCGCGGGTGCCGAGTCGCGGCTCGGTCGGAGCGAGCGGCGACCTGGCGCCGCTGGCGCATCTCGCCCTCCCGCTGGTCGGCGAGGGCGAGGCTTGGTACGACGGCGAGTGGCTCGCAGGCGCCGACGCGCTCGCCGCCGCCGGGCTCGAGCCGACTCAGCTGGCGGCGAAGGAGGGCCTGTCGCTGATCAACGGCACGCAATTCATGGCGGCGTACGGTGCCCTCGGCCTCGTGCGCGCATGGCGGCTCGCGCGCACGGCGGATCTCGCGTGCGCGCTGTCGCTCGAGGCGTTGCAGGGATCGCGGACGAGCTTTCTCCCGCAGATCCATCGCCTCCGCCCCCTGCGTGGACAGGCGGACTCGGCCGCGAACATCCTGCGACTGCTCGAGGGCTCGGCGATCAACGAGGCCCACAAGTGGTGCGACAAGGTGCAGGACGCGTACTCGTTGCGCTGCGCCCCGCAGGTTCACGGGGCGACGCGCGACCTGCTCGACTACGTCGAAGGGACGGTTGCCGTCGAGCTCAATGCGGCGACCGACAACCCGCTCGTCCTCGTCGACGACGAGCTGCTCGTCTCGAACGGGAACTTCCACGGGCAACCCCTCGCGTTCGGGCTCGACGCGCTCGCGATGGCCTCCTCGGAGCTGGCGAGCATCTCCGAGCGGCGCGTCGAGCGGCTCGTCAATCCGAACCTGTCCGACGGGCTACCGGCGTTCCTGACGCCGGACGGCGGGCTCAACTCGGGCTTCATGATCCCGCAGTACGTGGCCGCGTCGCTCGTCAGCGAGAACAAGTCGCTGTGCCACCCGGCGAGCGTCGACTCGATCCCGACCAGCGCAGGGCAGGAGGATCACGTCTCGATGGGCAATGCCGCAGCCCTGAAAGCGTGGCAGGTGATCGCGAACGCGGAGCGCGCGCTCGCGATCGAGCTGCTCGCCGGTGCCCAGGGCGTCGAGTTCCTCGCGCCCCTCGGGCCGGGCGTCGGGGTGCGCGCGACGCATGCGTTCGTGCGCACGCTGTCCGAGCGGCTGGGCGACGACCGGCCGCTGGCGCCCGACATCGAAGCGGTCGCGGCCGCAATTCGCGACGGCTCGCTGATCGCCGCCGTCGAGGCCGACGTGGGGGAGCTCGCGTGAGCGTTGCGCGCTCGGTCGACGCGGTCGTCGACGAGCTGTGCGGCGACCTCTCGCGGATCCGCGCTCCACGCGGCAGCCAGTTACACGCGCGCGCGTGGGCGACCGAGGCGCCGCTGCGGATGCTGCTCAACAACCTCGATCCCGAGGTGGCGGAACGGCCGGAGAAGCTCGTCGTGTACGGCGGGTCCGGCAAGGCCGCGCGCAATCCGGACGCGCTGCGCGCGCTCGTACGCTCGTTGCTGCAGCTCGCCGAGGACGAGACGCTGCTCGTGCAGAGCGGCAAGCCCGTCGGCGTCTTTCGGACGCACGCCGGCGCGCCGCGCGTGTTGATCGCGAACGCGATGCTCGTCCCGCGCTGGGCGACGTGGGACGAGTTCCGCCGGCTCGAAGCGCTCGGCCTGACCATGTACGGGCAGATGACGGCCGGTTCGTGGATCTACATCGGCACCCAGGGGATCTTGCAGGGCACGTATCAGACCTTCGCCGCCGCGGGCGAGACGCACTTCGGCTCGGCCGACCTGTCGGGCCGCACGATCCTGACTGCCGGCCTGGGGGGCATGGGCGGCGCGCAGCCGCTCGCGGGGACGATGGCAGGTGCGGCGATCCTGTGCGTAGAGGTTGATCCGACCCGGATCGAGCGGCGGCTCGCGACGCGCTATCTGGACGAGTCGACGGATTCTCTGGACGACGCACTCGGACGAATTCGGCGGGCAGCCGCCGAGGGACGCGCGCTCTCGGTCGGACTGCTCGGAAACGCCGCCGACGTCGTTCCCGAGCTCGCGCGCCGGGGCGAGCGCTTCGATCTCGTCACCGACCAGACCGCCGCACACGATCCGCTCACGGGTTACATCCCCTCAGGTCTATCGGTCGAGGACGCCGCTGCACTGCGCTCGTCCGATCCCGACGAGTACCTCAGTCGCGCGCGCGCGTCCATCGTGCGCCACGTCGAGGCGCTGCTCGAGTACGTCCGGGCGGGCAGCTATGTTTTCGATTATGGCAACAACCTGCGAGGTGAGGCGCGTGAAGGTGGCGTAGCCGAGGCCTTCTCATACCCGGGCTTCGTCCCGGCCTATATTCGGCCGCTCTTCTGTCGCGGCGTCGGTCCGTTCCGTTGGGCGGCGCTGTCCGGTGAGGCGGCGGACATCGCGGCGATCGACGCGGTGCTCCGCGACCTCTTCCCGGAGGATGCCCTGCTGCAGCGGTGGCTGGAGCTGGCGGCGGAGCGAGTTGCATTCCAGGGCCTCCCAGCGCGGATCTGTTGGCTCGGCTACGGGGACCGCGCGCGGGCGGGCCTGGCCATCAACGAGCTCGTCCGGTCGGGCGAGGTCAAGGCGCCGGTCGTGATCGGGCGGGATCACCTCGACTCGGGCTCCGTCGCGTCGCCGTACCGCGAGACCGAGGCGATGCGCGACGGCTCCGACGCCATCGCAGACTGGCCGATCCTGAACGCGCTGCTGAACGTCGCTGCCGGCGCGACATGGGTCAGCGTGCATCACGGCGGCGGCGTCGGGATCGGGAACTCGATCCACGCGGGCATGGTCGTCGTCGCCGACGGGACCGACGAGGCCGCTGAGCGACTCGAGCGCGTGCTCACCGCGGACCCAGGCATCGGCGTCATGCGCCACCTCGATGCCGGCTACGCGGAAGCCGCCGCAGCCGCGGAGGCACACGGGCTCGAAGCGCCGATGGAAACGTCCGCGCCCGAATGACGGCTGCGGCCGGCGGCGGCCGCCTGCTCATCCGCGACCTCGAGCAGCTCGCGACCCCGCGTGGGGGCGAGGCGCCGCTGCGCGGCGAGGCACTCGGCGAAGTCGATGTCCGCGACGACGCCTACGTGCTCT
>JBJMJL010000034.1:0-6575 GCA_045806365.1 Gaiellaceae bacterium | reverse complement strand
TCCGGGGACACGTCGAGGCGTTGCGCGAAGGGCTGGTGGATGACGCCGAGTCGCGGGCAGAATCGCTGGAGGTGGTCGCCATCGAGGCGGGGCGGCTGGAGCGGCTCGTCGGCGACGTGCTCGATCTCGCCAAGCTGGAGGCGCACAGGTTCACGCTGCTCAAGGAGGAGGTCGACATGGGCCGCCTCTGCGAGCAGGCATACGCCGCGTTCGGTGAGCAGGCCCGCCGACGTCGGATCGCATACGACAAGCGCTTCTCGGCCAGCCCCACGATCGTCTCGGACGGCGACCGCGTGCTGCAGATCATCTCCAACCTCCTGTCGAACGCTTTCCGCTGGACGCCCGACGGCGGCAAGGTCGAGCTGGAGCTGTCGGCGCCGAACGGGCGGGTCTGCGTGGCGGTCGACGACAACGGCCCGGGCGTCGCGCCCGACGAGCGCGAGCGCATCTTCCGTCCCTTCTGGTCACGTGATGACTCCGGCACCGGCCTCGGGCTCGCAATCGCCCACGAGCTCGCGGCTGCGCTCGGCGGCCGGATCGAGCTCGAGACGGAGCGCGGCAAAGGCAGCCGTTTCCAGCTCGTGCTTCCGTCCGGACGGAACTAGTCTCCTGTCTGGCATGGAGCAGCACGCTCCCGTCCTCGACCTGCCGCAGCGACGCTCGCTTCCTCGCGCAGTCTTCGTTTCGCTGCGCCCGCGCCAGTGGACGAAGAACCTGCTCCTGTTCGCGGGGATCATCTTCGCCGCGCAACTCGGCGACGTCTCGCGCTGGGGCGAGGCGGTCGCTGCCTTCGTGGCCTACTGCGCCGCGTCGAGCGCGAGCTACCTCGTCAACGACGTGCGTGATGCGCCGCACGATCGCGTGCATCCCGTCAAGCGGTCGCGTCCGATCGCGCGCGGCGAGCTGTCGCCTCGGCTCGCGGAGGTAGTCGCCGCCCTGTTGATCTTCTCCGCGTTCGTGCTCGTCGCGCCGCTCGGCATCGCGTCCATCCTCTTCCTGGCGACGTTCTTCGCGCTGCAGGCCGCTTACACGCTGTCGCTCAAGCACGTCGTGCTGCTCGACGTGATGACGATCGGCGGCTTGTTCGTCGTGCGCGCGGCCGCCGGCGCGGCAGCGGTCGAGGTGCGCATCTCGCCGTGGCTGCTGCTCTGCACCGCCTTGCTCGCGCTGTTCCTCGCCCTCGCCAAGCGCCGCGGCGAGCTGGTCCTCGTCGGCGCGGAGGCGACGCCGGGGCGGCCGGTGCTCGAGGGCTACTCGCTCGCGCTGGTCGACCAGCTCGTGACCATCGTCGCCGCGTCGACCGTCATCTCGTACTGCCTGTACACGTTCACGGCACGCGATTCGAAGGCGATGATGATCACGATTCCGTTCGTGGTCTTCGGCGTCTTCCGCTACCTGCTGCTGATGCATCGCCGCGACCTCGGCGAAGAGCCCGAGGAGGTGCTCTTGCGCGACGCGCCGATCCTGCTCTGCATCGCCGCCTGGGCGCTCGTCGCCGCGGCGATTCTCGCCGTTACGTAGTCAGGAGGTGGCCGCGTCGGGGCGGCGGTCTTCCATGCGGTACACCATCGCGCCGCGGCTCTCCTGCGACTGCTCGAGCCGGTGCACGACCGCCTCGATCCGGCCGAGACGCGCGTCGACGCCCTTCCAGCCGGAGGAGATCAGGTCGACGAGCAAGGCAAGGTCGTCGACCCGCGCGGTCCGCTCGGTGAGCAGGTCACTCTCGAGCGCCGCGAAGCGGCGGATCAGCTGGTTCATCAGGCCGCGCACCTCGGCGAGGTTGCGGCCGACGGGCTGCGCCTGGCCGCGGACTGCATCCTCCACCCGGCCCGGCAGCGACTCTTCGAGCGCGGCAGTCGCGGCGGCGAGCGCCTCGACCTGTTCCCGCGCGCGGACGAGGAGTGCGTCGAGCGCCGCGCCGTCCGCGCGCTGGTCGACTCGCTCCTGTGCGCGTTCCATCGCGCCGTCGTCCATCGCCGGGAAGGCTACCGTTGGCGTCGGATGAAAACGAGGGAGCTCGAGTACGACCTCCCGGCGGAGCTCATTGCGCAGCATCCCGTGGCGCGCCGCGACGAGTCGCGCCTGCTGGTCTACGATCGCATGTCCGAGCGGGTGGATCATCGGAGGTTCGCAGACCTGCCGGACGTGCTCGGTGACGCGCTGACCGTCGTGAACGACACGCGAGTCGTGCGCGCCCGCATCCCCATCGAGCGGCCGCGCGGAGAAGTGCTGCTGCTCGAGCGGGTTGGTGAGGTCGGCGTCTGGGAGGGTCTCGCGCGGCCGACGCGGCGGCTGCGTGCGGGCGCGCGGTACGGGCCGGTCGAGTTGCTGGAGCATCTAGGGGAGGGGCGCTGGCGGCTGCGGTTGCACGGCGAGCCGGAGGGCGCGACGCCGCTGCCGCCGTACATCACGGAGCCGCTCGCGGATCCGGAGCGTTACCAGACGGTGTACGCGGACGAGGCGGGCTCTGCAGCGGCGCCGACCGCCGGGCTGCACTTCACGACGGATGTGCTGCGTCGCCTCGACGTCGAGCGCATCACGCTGCACGTGGGGCTCGACACGTTCCGGCCCGTCGCGGTCGAGGACCTTCAAGACCACGCCCTTCACGGCGAGCGCTATTCGGTCACGTCCGCTGTCTGGCACCGGATCGAGCGGGCACCGCGCGTGCTCGCGGTCGGCACGACGACGGTGCGCGTGCTGGAGACGCTCGCACGCGGTGCGTCCCTCAACGGTCGCACCGACCTGTTCGTCACGCCCGGGTTCGAGTTCCGCCGCACCGACGCGTTGCTGACGAACTTCCACCTCCCACGCTCGACGCTGCTCGCGCTCGTGATGGCGTTCACCGGAATCGAGGAGACTCGGCGTCTTTACCGCATCGCGATCGACGAGCGGTACCGCTTCTACTCCTTCGGCGACGCGATGCTCGTCCTGTGAAGGTCCGCCGGTGCCAGGCAGGCGACGTGGCCAGAGTGGCCGACCTGCTCGATGAGGCGACGGCGTGGGTCGGCGAGCGGGGCTACGAACAATGGCCCCTGCCGTTCCCGCACGACGAGCTCGCGGCGGCGATCGAGCGCGGCGAGGTCTACCTGGCGGAAATCGACGGCGACGCGGTTGCGACCGTCACGCTCCTCTGGGACGACCCGACGTACTGGGGCGACCGACCGGCCGACGCGGCGTACGTGCACAAGCTCGCGGTTTCGCGAGCATGCGCCGGACAGCGAATCGGCAGTGCGATCGTCGACTGGGCGGACGCGACCGCAGCGGCGGCCGGCCGCTCCTACCTGCGGCTCGACTGTCTCGGCGAGAATCCCAGCATCCGTGCGTACTACGAACGCCTCGGCTTCGAGCATCGCGGCGATCTCGTCGTCAACGGACGCGCTATGAGCATCTATGAGCGACCGGTTCGAAGTCACCGCCACTGACGGCGCCGCCCGTGCGGCAGTGCTGCACACGGCGCACGGAGACGTCCCGACGCCCGCCTTCATGCCCGTCGGGACGAAAGCGACCGTCAAGACCGTCGATCCGGACGAGCTGCGCGCCCTCGGCACGACGGTTCTGCTCGGCAACACGTATCACCTGCACTTCCGTCCGGGCGAAGATCTGATCGCGGAGCTCGGCGGCTTGCACCGCTTCATGGCGTGGGACGGCCCGATCCTCACCGACTCAGGCGGGTTTCAGGTCTTCTCCCTGCGCGACACGATCGCGTCCGTCGACGACGACGGTGTCACGTTCCGCTCTGTCTACGACGGCGCGCTCGCGCGCTTCACACCCGAGTCGGTGGCCCAGTGCCAGGCAAAGCTCGGGTCCGATATCGCCATGTGTCTGGACATCTGCGCGCCGGTCGACATCCCGCGCGCCGAGCTCGCCGAGGCCGTTCGCCGGACGACGTTGTGGGCGACGCGGCAGCGCCAAGCGCCGCGCGCCGACGGCCAGCTGCTCTTCGGGATCGCGCAAGGGGCGTCCGATCCCGACCTCCGCCGGCGCTCGATCGCGGAGCTGAGCGAGCTCGGCTTCGACGGCTACGCGCTGGGCGGGCTCGCGATCGGAGAGGAACGCGGCGTCATGTTCGAGACGACGGCATGGGGCGCGGAGCTTCTTCCCGCCGACAGGCCGCGCTACTTCATGGGGATCGGCGACCCCGAAGGCGTCCTCGAGGTGATCGAGCGCGGCGTCGACATGTTCGACTGCGTCTTGCCGACGCGCACCGCGCGCACCGGCAGCGCGCTCACCTGGGAGGGGCGGCTCAACCTCCGCAACGCCCGCTTCACCCGCGACCCGCGCCCACTCGACCCGGACTGCGCGTGCCCCGCGTGCACCCGTTTCACGCGCGCGTACATCCGGCACCTGATCAACCAGCAAGAGCTCCTCGGTCTGCGCCTGCTCAGCCTCCACAATCTACGATTCCTTTTGGAACTGACCGCGAACGCACGCGTTGCGATCGAGCAGGGCCGGCTGGCCGCATTCAAGGCCGAGGCGCTCGGCCGGCTCGGCGCCGAGGCGGCGTGAGGGAGGCCCGGTGGGCGGCTACATCTTCATCATTGTCCTGCTCGTCCTGATGTGGGTGCTGCTGATCCGGCCGCAGCGCCGGCGCCAGCTCGAAGCGCAGCGCCTGGTCGCGTCGCTCGAGGTGGGAAAGGAGATCGTCACGGCCGGCGGCCTCTACGGCACGATCACGGCGCTCGAGGACGACGAGGCACGCGTCGAAATCGCGGACGGCATCGAGGTCCGCATCGCGAAACGCGCGATCGCGGGGGTGCTCTCCGAGGAGGAAGAGCCGGAGGAGCCCGAGGCGCTGGAGGAGGAAACCCCGGCTAACCTTCCGTAGCCCGTGTCAGACCGGCGCCGACATCTCACGCTGCTCGCGTTCATCCTCGCGGCGCTCGCGGGCGTGGCGCTTCTAGCCATCCCAAGCTCGCCGGTTCACAAGAAGCCGACGCTCGGCCTCGACCTCCAGGGCGGCCTCGAGGTCGTGCTGAAGGCGAACCCGCCGAAGGGCCACGCGCTCACCGCGGATGACCTGAACAGGTCAATCGACATCATGCGGAACCGGATCGACAAGCTCGGCGTCGCCGAGCCCGAGATCCGCAAGCAGGGCAACAACCAGATCGTCATCCAGCTCGCCGGCGTCCACGACCCGGCGTCCGCCGCCAAGCTGATCGGCAAGACGGCGGTCCTCGAGTTCTACGACTTCGAGGCCGACCTGACGGGGCCGTCGGTGACGTCCGGGCTCGTCCGCACGCCGGTCGCGACTGGCAGCCTCTACGAGCTGCTCAATTCACCGCGCACGCGCGACCTCGCGAAGAAGGGCACGCCGGCGCAGTGGTACCTCTTCGACGCGACCCACAAGGTCGTCGCCGGGCCTGTGCCGACGGAAGAGCAGCTGCCGACGCTCGCGGAGGCGGAGAAGAAACAGAAGCGTCAGATCAAAGGGCCGCTCGAGACAGTGACGGTTCCGCAGAACACGGTGGTCGTCAGCTGCGACTACCAGGCGGACCCCGCGAACTGCCCGAGCCCCACGCAGCAGGTCACGACACCCAAGGTCTTCTACCTGCTCAAGCACCACGACGCGCGCGAGTTCCCGAACGACCCGATCCCGGAGATGACGGGCAGCGAGCTGAAGCTGTCGGGGACGCGCGCCGACATCGACCCGCAGTCGAACGCGCCCGTCGTGCTGATGCAGTTCACCGGCAAGGGCAAGAAGGTCTTCCACACGATCACGAAGCGCGAGGCGCAGCGCGGCTCGCTCGTCTGCGCGGGCAACTCGAGCCCGGAGGCGGTCCAGCGTTGCGCGCAGCACTTCGCGATCGTGCTCGACCGCGAGGTCGAGTCCGTCCCGTACATCGACTTCCGGCGCAACCCTGACGGCATCCCCGGCGACACCGGCGCGCAGATCGATCTCGGCGGCGGCTCGATCGGCGACGCGAAGAAGCTCGCGCTCGTGCTGCAGACGGGTGCTCTGCCGGTCGAGTTCACGACGGCCGAGCGCACGGACGTCTCGGCGACGCTCGGCAAGGACTCGCTCAACCAGGCGAAGAAGGCGGCACTCGTCGGTCTGCTCGTCGTCGCGCTCTTCCTGCTCTTGCTCTACCGCTTCCTCGGGCTCGTCGCGGTCATCGGCCTCGGGATCTACGCGGCTTTCCTGTACGCGGCCCTCCTGCTGTTCAACGTCACGTTGACGCTGCCGGGCTTCGCGGGGCTGATCCTGACGATCGGCGTAGCGGCCGACGCGAACGTCGTCGTGTTCGAACGGATCAAGGAAGAAGTGCGCGCCGGGAAGTCCGTGCGCGCCGCCATCGCCGCCGGCTACGCAAAGGGCTTCCACACGATCATCGACGCGAACGTCGTCACCGCGATCACGGCGCTCGTGCTGTTCGCCGTCGCGACCGCACAGGTGAAGGGCTTCGCGCTGATGCTGCTGATCGGAACGGTGATCTCGCTGGTCACCGCCGTCGCGGCGACGCGCGCGATGCTCGGTCTGCTCGGCGGGTTCCGCTGGTTCAACAACGCGCGCTTCATGGGCGCCCAGGGCGAGCAGTCGGCGCGCTGGCTGCAGATCGACTTCATGAAGCGGCGCT
>JBJMJL010000033.1:0-15894 GCA_045806365.1 Gaiellaceae bacterium | reverse complement strand
GTCGTCGACACGGTCGGAACCCGCGTAGTTGCGGCGGCGCAGCTCGAGCGGATCGACGTCGAGCTTCGTCGCGAGCTCGTCCAGGAGGCACTCGAGCGCGAATGTCCCTTCGACGAAGCCGGGCGCGCGGAACGCGGCCATCGGCGGCAGGTTCAGCTTCGCCGGGTACTGCACGGTGTGCACGTTCTCGCACGCGTAGAGCATCTTCATCGGCCCTTCCGTCGTCGCCGACCAGCCGGAGAGGCCGATCGCGTTGATGAAGTCGCCGCCCAGCGCTACGAGCGTGCCGTCGGACTTCGCTGCGGCGGTCAGCCGCTGAATCGTCGCGTTGCGATTGCCGGCGGCGAGGTTCTCCTCGCGCCGTGTGAGCGCACACTTGACCGGTCGGCCCGTGCGCTTCGCCAGCTCCGCCGCGATCGGCGTGTAGTCGCCGGGCCCGTTCTTCGCGCCGAACCCGCCGCCCATCGCGTGGCAGACGACGCGCACCTTGTCCGGCGGCAGCCCGAGATGCTCGGCCATCGAGTTGCGGATGCCCCAGATGTACTGCGTGGAGATGTAGACGGTGATGCCGTCGTCCTCCCAGTGGCAGATCGCCTGATGCGTCTCCATCGAGTTGTGCAGGACGACCTGCGTCCGGTACTCGGCTTCGACGACCACGTCGGCGTCGGCGACGCCGCGGTCGAAGTCGCCGCGCTCGTACGTCTTGACGTCGGACACGAACGACTCCTGCTTCACCGCCTCGTCCGGATCCAGCAGCGGCTCGAGCGCCTCCCACTCGACGTTCAGCTGCTGCAGGGCCGCCTGCGCCTGCCCGAACGTCTCTGCCGCGACCGCGGCGACGGCCTGGCCGACGAAGCCGGGCTCCTCCTTCAGCACGTCCAGCTCGCCGGGCCCGAGCACGGCGCGCACCCCGCGTGCTGCGCGTGCGGCGTTCAGGTCGATACCTGTTACACGCGCGCGCGCGAAGGGGCTGCGCAGCACCGCCGTGTGCAGCATCCCCGGCAACCGGACGTCGGCGGTGAACTGAACCTGCCCGCGCGCCCGGTCGAGGCCGTCCACGCGCGGAAGCTCGCGGCCGACCGTCGTGAGTGGACCTGCGGGCCACTGATCGAGGCCGTCCTCGTCGACGACGATCCAGACGTCCTCATAGCGGCCTTCGACTTCTTTCTCGGTGCGGATCAGTCTTGCCAAGTGGTGATGGCCTCCTCGATCTTGGGATAGGTGCCGCAACGGCAGAGGTTCCCGGACATCGCGTGTTGCACCTCGTCCTTCGACGGCGCCGGGTTCGTCGCGACGAGCGCCGCGGCCGACACGATCTGCCCGGGTGTGCAGAAGCCGCACTGAACCGCGTCGGTGCGGACGAACGCGTGCACGAGCGGGTGGTCGCGAAGGCCCTCGATC
The DNA here is from genome assembly GCA_045806365.1 of Gaiellaceae bacterium. GTDB lineage: Bacteria > Actinomycetota > Thermoleophilia > Gaiellales > Gaiellaceae > 3-1-20CM-4-69-9. The sequence goes on along the minus strand of JBJMJL010000033.1, from coordinate 14,493 downwards.
GTCGTCACCTCGCGGTCGTCGACCGTGTGGACGAGCGTGATGCACGACAGCGTCGGCACGCCGTCGAGCAGCACCGTGCAGGCGCCGCAGTGGCCTTCGCCGCACGCGACCTTCGTGCCGGTCAACTCGAGGTCCTCGCGCAGCACCTGCGCGAGCGAGCGGCCGACGCTCGCCTCGAACTCGTACGTCTCCCCGTTGATGCGGAGCTCAGACAGCCGTCGTCACCGCCACGATGTCGGCGAGGTGGATGAGCCGGAAGGTCGCGCGCGTATGCGCAATGCGGTCCTGTTCGTCGCCCTCGTCCGGGAGGATGCGCCACATGTCCTGTGCCGCGAGCAGCAGCTCGCGGATCTGGTCGAGCGCCTCGCGGTGGCCGTTCGCGCGGTCGTCGCACGCGTTGAGCGCCAGGCCGAGCACGCCGACACGGTCGGGCTGCCGCGTCCCCAGGAGCGGCGTTGCCATCGAGAGGTACTGGTGGATGCGTGCGAGGCTCATCGACTGGGAGAAGACGTCCATACCCTTTGGCGCCGAAGGCTCACGTGGCGGCTCGCCCGCGGCGATCCGGTTCGCATTGCCGGCCAGCACGTCGCGCACCTGCTCGTCGGCCAGGCCCGCGAGCCGGGCGGTGCGCAGAGAGATCAGGAGCGACGCAGGCTGCTGCCCGTAGGGGTAGTCCGACGCGTAGACGACCTGCTCCGGCCCGACGAGCCGGTAGAGACCGAGCAGGTCGAGCGGGCTCCACACGGACGTATCGAAGAAGACGCCGGCCTTGCCGCCGAGCCGATCGGCGAGCCCCGCCAGGTCGGCAATGCCGGCGTGGGCGACGATCAGCTGCGCGCTCGGGTAGCGATCGACCACGCGCGCGAGGTCGTCCGCGATCGGCGGGAGGCCGCGGCCGCCGTGGATGAGGACGGGGACTTTCCGATCGGCCGCCAGCTCGAAGATAGGTGACAGCCGTTCGTCGTTCAGCAGGAACTTCTGTGCCCGAGGATGGAGCTTGATGCCGCGCGCGCCGAGGTCGAGGCAGCGCGTCGCCTCGCCGATCGGGTCCTCCGACAGATCCAGCCGGACGAACGGGATCAGCCGCCCGCCGGAGCGGGCCGCGAACGCGAGCGTGCGGTCATTCCCGGCGCGGAAACCGGGATGACGGTCGGGCTCGTCGAGGCAGAACATGAACGTACGGGAGATGCCGTACTTGTCCATCCCGCGGATCAGGTCGTCGTAGTTGCCGACCATCCCGTCGATGTCGGTGCCGAGGTGAGTGTGGGCGTCGAAGATCTCGGCGCCGTCCGGGAGCTCGCGGCGGAGCTCCTCGTCCCACTCCGCCATCAGCCTCTGGGCACGCTGCAGCGGGTCGTCCACCCCTCGGAGTCTATGTACGGAGGCCCGCCCGCCGTCTCACCGGGCGGGCCTCCGGCCGCAGGTCGGGCCACCGCGTCTGGGCGATGCGATGACTCCGTTGCGCGAGTCTCGGCTGCGCCCCTAACCGGGCTCTAACCGCGGGATAGGATCCGCGCGTGCCCGACGTCCTCATCTACGGCGACACCGTCCGCTCGCCCGAGCTCCGCCACGAGGTGCCGGTGCCGATCCAGGATGCGTTCCTCTACGCGGAGAAGGGCGACCGCCGCGCGGTGATCCTGCACTCGCTCGAGATCCCGCGCGTTCGCGAGGACGCGCCGCACCTGGAGATCGTCCCGCTCGAGCAGCTCGGCGTCGACGAGCTGATCGCGAAGGGGAATCCCTGGTGGCAGAACGAGCTGGAACTGGCGGTGCGCGCGTGTCGCGAGCTCGGCATCGAGCGCGCGACCGTGCCGCCGACGTTCCCGGTCGCGCACGCCGACTTCCTGCGGGCGAACGGCGTGGAGGTCGCCGTCGACCGCGATCTCTTCGACAACCGCCGCCGCTCGAAGAACGACACCGAGATCGCCGGCATTCGCAAGGCGCAGCGCGCCTGCGAAGCGGCGCTCGACGCTGCGCGCGGGCTCCTGAGGCAGGCGCAGCCCAACGGTGGCGGCCTCGAGGTCGGCGGCGAAGCGCTCACGTCCGAGCGGCTGAAGCGGGCCATCGAGGACGTGTTCGCCGATCACGACGTCGAGGGCAGCGACATGATCGTGTCGCACGGCCCGCAGACGGCGGTCGGACACAACTCCGGCTCCGGTCAGATCGCGCCGAACGAGCCGATCGTCTTCGACCTCTTCCCGAAAGACAAGGCGACGGGCTGCTACTCGGACATGACGCGCACGTATGTCGTCGGCGAGCCGTCCGACGAGGTGAGGGAGTGGCACGCGCTCGTCAAGCGCGCGCTCGAGACGTCCACCGCGGGCGTGAAGCCCGGCGTGAACGGCAGCGAGCTGTTCGCGGAGGTCTGCGACCAGTTCCACGACGCCGGCTACAAGACGCAGCTGAACAAGGAGCCCGGAGAGGTGCTCGAGGACGGCTTCTTCCACTCGCTCGGCCACGGCGTCGGCCTCGAGGTGCACGAGCTCCCCTACATGGGGCGCAATGGGCAAGACCTCGTTCCAGGCGACGTGATCACGATCGAGCCCGGCCTTTACCGCTCGGGTTACGGCGGCTTGCGGCTCGAGGACATCGTGCTCGTCACGAACGAGGGGTACGAGGTGCTGACGGATTACCCGTACGACCTCGAGCCTTGACCCTGGCGGCCGGATTGGACGCGTGCAGCCACCTATGAGCCCGACCGAGCCGCCCACCATCGACACGATGCTGCTCGAGGAGCGGCGCTACGCGCCCGATCCGGAGTTCGCGCGGCAGGCGAATGCGCAGCCGGAGATCTACGAACGTGACTGGGAAGAGCTCTGGGAGACCGAGGGGCGCAACCGCGTCACGTGGTTCGAGCCGTTCACGAAGCTCTACGACTGGGACCCGCCGTATGCGCAGTGGTACCTCGGCGGCAAGCTCAATGTCTGCTTCAACTGCGTCGACCGTCACGTCGCCGCCGGCAAGGGCGACAAGGTCGCGTACTACTGGGAGGGCGAGCCCGAAGGCGAGCGGCGGACGATCACGTTCGCCGACCTACAGCGTGACGTCGTCCGCTTCGCGAACGGGCTGAAGGAGCTCGGCGTGCGCAAGGGCACACCGGTCGGCATCTACATGGGCATGGTCCCCGAGACGGCCGTCGCGATGCTCGCGTGCACGCGGCTCGGGGCGCCGCACACGCTCGTGTTCGGCGGGTTCTCGGCCGACTCGCTCTCGGGCCGGATGAACGACATGGGCTGCGAGCTGCTGATCACGCAGGACGAAGGCTGGCGTGCGGGCAAGACCGTTCCGCTGAAGCGGAACGCCGATGCAGCCGTCGCGGACTCTCCGTCCGTGAAGCGCATCGTCGTCTACCGCCGGACGCATGGCGACGTCCCCTTCGACGAGGAGCGCGACGTGTGGTGGGACGAGATCGTGGAAGGCAAGAGCGACGATCCCGAGTCGTGTGCGTGCGAGCCGATGGACTCGGAGGACCTGCTGTACCTGCTGTACACGTCGGGGACGACTGCGAAGCCGAAGGGCATCGTCCACACGACCGCCGGCTACCTCGTCGGCGTGGCGACGACGCACCACTACATCTTCGACGTCAAGCCCGACTCGGTGTACTGGTGCGCGGCCGATGTCGGCTGGGTCACGGGTCACAGCTACATCGTCTACGGGCCGCTGTGCAACGGGACGACCGGTGTGCTGGACGAGGGCGTTCCCAACCATCCCGACCCGGCGCGCTGGTGGGAGATCATCGAGCGCTACAAGGTCGACATCCTCTACACGGCGCCGACGGCGATCCGGTCGCACATGAAGTGGGGACCGGAGTGGGCGCAGAAGCACGACCTGTCGTCGCTGCGCCTGCTCGGCTCGGTCGGCGAGCCGATCAACCCCGAGGCATGGGTCTGGTACCGCGAGCACATCGGTGGCGACCGCACGCCGGTCGTCGACACGTGGTGGCAGACCGAGACCGGCATGATCCTGATCACCCCGCTGCCCGGGATCACGACGGCGAAGCCCGGGTCCGCGACGAAGCCGTTTCCCGGCGTCGACGCAGCCGTGTACAGCGAGAGCGGCGACGAGGTCGGGCCGGGCGGCGGCGGTTACCTCGTGTTGAAGCGGCCGTGGCCGGCCATGCTCCGCGGGATTCACGGCGACGACGCTCGCTACCGCGAGACGTACTGGTCGAAGTACGACGGCGTCTACTTCGCTGGCGACGGCGCACGCATCGACGAGGACGGGGACTACTGGCTGCTCGGGCGCGTCGACGACGTGATGAACGTCTCCGGCCACCGCATCTCGACCATCGAGGTGGAGAGCGCCTTGGTGGATCACCAGCGGGTCGCCGAGGCCGCGGTCTGCGGGCGCAAGGACGATCGCACGGGGCAGGCGATCGTCGCCTACGTGACGCTGAAGGGCAGCGACGAAGGCTCCGTCGAGATGCTCGAGGAGCTACGGAACCATGTCGGCAAGAAGATCGGCCCGATCGCGAAGCCCGCGAACATCGTCTTCACGCCGGAGCTGCCGAAGACGCGGAGCGGCAAGATCATGCGCCGGCTGCTTCGCGACGTCGCCGAAAACCGCGCGCTCGGCGACACGACGACGCTGGCCGATCCCACGGTCGTCGAGGAGATCAAGACCCGCGCGACGACAGAGACGCGCGAGGACTGAGACAGGTCCGACTAGAGCTTGTCGGCGCAGTCGAGCGCGGCCTGCCTGATCAACTTCTTGATGCGGGCAGGGATCTTTCCGCCGGACAGCCCGATGCGCGCGAAGTCTCCGGTTGACACAGTGTTCGAGAGCTTGTCCAGCGTGCACGCGCAGTACGCCTCTTTGACCTGGCCGTTCTGCGTGCAGCTCCGCATGTAGTTGGAAGTGACCGCTTCCGGGTACTTGAAGCGGCCGTGCGTCGTGACGGAGGCCGTCCCGGTCGGATTGGTCGTCGTGAGCGTCTTCGTGACGGTCGTCGTCTGCGCGGTCGTCTTGTCGTCGCCGCCTCCGCACCCGCCTGCGACGAGCACGACCGCGGCCGCGACCGCGAGAACGACGGCCTTCACGCGAGCAGCTTCTCGAACCGCGCCGGATCGTCGAACGGCCCGATCACGGCGAGGTTCAGGCCGCGCCGCTCGATCAGGTCGCGCGCGACGCGCTGGACGTCCTCGGCCACGACCTTGTCGATCTCGGCGAGGATCTCCTCGGGATCGGGCGTGCGGCTCTCGAGGACCTCGCGCCGCAGGCCGAACATGATCAGTCCCTGCGACGTCTCCAGCTGCAGCACGAAGCGGCCCTTGGCGAAGCTCTTCGCCTTCTCGAGCTCCTCCTCGGGGACGGCGTCCTCGGCGATCTTCTTCAGCTCCGCAGCGATCGTCGTGACGGCGTCGTCGATCCGGTTGATGTCGACGCCCGCCTGCGCATAGAGCGAGCCGGCGTCGGTGTAGCTGTGGTTGAGCCCGTAGACGTAGTACGCAAGCCCGCGCCGCTCTCGCACCTCCGTAAACAGCCGCGACGACATCCCCCCGCCCAGCACCATGGACAGGACCTGCAACGGGTAGCGGTCGGGGTGCTCGAGCGGATAGCTGTGCACGCCGAGGCAGATGTGCGCCTGGTCGGACGATTTCGTGTGCACCTTGACCTGTGCGGCGCCGTTCACGCTGACGTTCGCCGCGTCGGGGTCGCCGGTCTCCGCGGCCGGCAGATCGCCCAGTAGCTCGGCGATGCGCTCGTGCAGGCCGTCCCCGAGGTTGCCGCCGATGCCGACGACCATGCGTGCGGGCCGGTACCAGCGGTCGACGTACGACGCGAACGTGTCGTGCGTCGCCCCGCGGATCGTCTCCTTGCGGCCGATGATGTCCCACCCGAGCGGCTGGTCGCCGTACAGCAGCTCCTCGTACACGCCGCTGATGAAGTCACGCGGCGTGTCGTAGTACATGTTCATCTCCTCGATGATCACGCCCTTCTCGCGGTCGATCTCCTCGGAATCGAACTTCGAGTTGCGCAACATGTCGACGAGCACGTCGAGTGCCACGTCACGCGATTCGGCCGCGCACTTGACGTAGTACCCCGTGTACTCCTTGCCGGTGAAGGCGTTGAACTCACCGCCGATGGCGTCGATCTCCTTGGAGATGTCGCGCGCAGTCGGACGCCGCTCGGTGCCTTTGAAGAACATGTGCTCGGCGAAGTGCGCGATGCCGTTCGTGTCGGCAGTCTCGTAGCGCGAGCCCGCTGCGAGCATGATCGCGCAGGTCACCGACTGCGCCGACTCCATCGGCGCCGTGAGGATGCGGAGGCCGTTGTCGAGGCGGTCGAGGTGGTAGCTGCTCACGGGCTCCGGCGATGCTACCGAGGTCGGTCGGCCCGGCGATAGACGAAACGGACCGCCTGCCAGTCCTCGTCGACGGCGGCACTCTTGTTGTCGACGAGCCCGGCGGCGAGGCCGACCGCCTGTACGGTCGCAAAGTCGAGATCGGTCTCGAGCTTGGAGGACTTCTTCGGCCACGCGACCCAGAGCCCGTCTGCCGGCGCAAGGGTTTTCTTGAGCGCGCCGAAGCGACGCTCGAGCTCGCGACGGCTGGTCGTGAAGAAGACGATGACTTCCAAGCCGGGCTTCGCCCCGAGCTTCTTTCCGAGCGGCGTAACCGAAGTGGCTCGGTCGGCGTTCAAGAAGGGGTTACTCGACGGGAGGGGAGACGATGGGCATGCGGGCATTCGCTGTGGCGGCCGTTGTGGCTGTGCTGCTGACGATCGGGCTCGGTAGCGGCGTGGCGGCTCCGACGTCTGACTGTCACGACTCGACCACGTGCGTGAACATGCCTCTCGACACCGTGGTCACCAACGGCTGCAACGGGGAGCCCGTTCACGTCACGGGAACATGGCATTCGAGGGTCGGTGAATTCGGAAACAGCCTCGTGATCTATTCCAACTTCCAGCAAACCACCGGCGTCGGCCTCGAAACCGGCGTGCTCTATAACGTCGACGAGCAGGTGCACAGCTACGACCGGTTCGGCCCGACGGTTTTTCCGATCGAGATCGTTCTCGACGACCACTACAACGTCATCAGCACGAAGCCGGCGCAGGCGCCGAACTTCTTCCTGCATGCGCGGTTCCGCATGGTCATCGACTCGACCGGACCGCACGTGAAGCTCGACGATCTCGACACGGACTGCCGCGGCTAGCGGAGCGCCGAGATCGCCGCGAGCAGGCCGTCGACTTCGTCCGCAGTGTTGTAGTGAACGACGCCGGCGCGCACCGCGCCGGCCTCCTCGAGGCCGAGCCGCTTCATCACCTCGACGGCGTAGTAGTTCCCGCGCCAGACGGCGAAGCCCGCGTCGCCGAGGCGGGCGGCCGCGGTGTCCGTCGGAACGCTCTCGACGTTGAATGCGAACGTCGCGACCCGCCCGTCCATCGTCGGTAGCCCGTAGAGCGTCACGTTGTCGGGGAGGCCCGCGAGGAACCGGTCACCGAGGGCGCGCTCGTGAGCCTGAATCGCCTCCCACCCGATCGACTCGATGTAGTCGACGGCCGCGACGAAGCCGGCAAGCAGCTCGTGGGCGAGCGTCCCGGTCTCGAAGCGGTGACCGAGCGGCTCGTTCGCCGCGGGTCGCACCTTGTACGGGCGCCAGCTTTCGAGCAGCTCGGCGCGCCCGAACGCGATCCCGAGGTGCGGGCCGAAGAACTTGTACGGCGAGCAGATGAGGACGTCGACGCCCCAATCCGCGACGTCGATCGGGCCGTGCGGCCCGTAGTGCACGGCGTCCGCCCACGCGAGCGCTCCCGCATCGTGCGCGAGCTCGACGATCCGCGCGACGTCGGCGCGCGTCCCGACCGCGTTCGACGCGACCGGAAAGGCGACCACCCTCGTCCGCTCGCCGAGCAGCCGCTCGAGGTCGTCGAGGTCGAGCGTCGTGTCGTCGTTGATGTCGACGAAGTGGACACGCAGATCGCGGTCGTGCGCGAGCTCGAGCCACGGTGAGACGTTCGCGTCGTGATCCAGCTTCGTGACGACGATCTCGTCGCCGGCGCGCCACGTCCGACCGGCCGTGCGCGTCAGCGCGAATGCGAGAGTTGTCATGTTCGCGCCGAAGATCGCTTCGTCTGCCGTGCAGCCGAGGAAATCCGCTGCGGTCAGCCGCGCCTGCGTCACCAGCGCCTCGGTGCGGCGGCTCGTCTCGTAGGGGCCGCTGACGTTCGCGTTCGACTCGCGGTAGTAGCGTGCGACGGCGTCGATGACCTCGTCGGGCACCTGCGTCCCGCCGGGCCCGTCGAAGAAGGCGAGTGGCTGGCGCAGCGCAGAGAAGCGGGCGCGGACGGCTTCGACGTCGAACGTGACGGTCGACATGTCCTGGACGCTACTACGATTCGTCCATGTCACCGGCCACGAAAGAGCGCATCGACCGCGGCACCGGCACCGGCCTCGGCGCGCCGTGGAACGTCGTCGTCCTCAACGACAATCACAACACGTTCCAGGGTGTTGCGTTTGCCCTCGCAGCGACGATTCCGGGCGTCTCCTACGAGGGTGGCCTGCGGATCGCCGACCGCATCCACAACAGTGGGCGCGCGATCGTCTGGTCGGGCCACCGCGAGGCCGCCGAGCTGTACTGGGAACAGCTTCGCGGACACGGTCTCACCATGGCGCCGCTCGAGCGTTAGCCCAGCGGCCGGCGGGGTAGGGGAAAGACACCTAGCAGGTCCCGACAAAAGGGGGATCGAATGAGCGGCAATCTGTGGACGTACAGCGACACGGCCGTGTCGCAGCGCAACCTGTCCGGCTTCTCGGTCGAGGCGCTGGACGGCGGCATCGGCAAGGTCGACGATGCGACGAACGAAGCCGGCGGCAGCTTCATCGTCGTCGACACCGGCCCGTGGATCTTCGGCAAGAAGGTCATGCTTCCCGCGGGCGTCGTTCGTGACGTCGACCTGGACACCGAGACGGTGTTCGTGAATCGCACGAAGGACCAGATCAAGAACGCGCCGGAGTTCGACGAGAACCGCTACAGCGACCCGGCGTATCGCGAGGAGCTCGGCGGTTACTACGGGCCCGGCGGGCTCGGCTACCGCGAGCCTTCGTAGCCTGACCTAGAGCTGCGCCCCGTTCACGCGCCAGCTGTAGCGCGGAGCGGGGCGCCGCCGTCGGTGGTGACCGCGGCCCGCGCGGTCGAGCGCGATCGCGTAGCGGAATTCCTTCGCTTTCAGGGGGCAGGAGCCGTCCGGGAGGCGGCGTAGTGTGAGCTCATGCGACGGTTGCGTAGTCTGAGCGAAGCGGAGTGCTACGCGCGCTGTTATGGGGGCTGGGAGGCGACCGTGCACGTGGTGCAGCTCGAGCCGCGCCGTCCCCGCCACGTGCTCGCCGTCGAGGGCGAGGCGCTGCGGCGCCGGTTCGAGGAGTATCTCGACGGTCGTGACCCGCACGAGCTCGCCGAGCCCGAAGCAGCCTGAGAGCGCGATCCCCGATGTGTTGGCGCACGCGCTGCGCGTGCTCTTCTGCGGGATCAATCCCGGACGTGTGTCGGCAGCCGCACGCGCGCACTTCGCCAACCCGCGCAACGACTTCTGGCGCCTTCTGCACGCCGCCGGTTTCACGGCGCGGCTACTGACGCCGGCCGAGCAGTTCGAGCTGCTGCAGGAAGGCATCGGGGTGACCAACGCGGCGGCGCGAACGACGCCCGGCTCGGGCGACCTGCGCAAGGCCGACTTCGCCGGCTCGTCGGAGCGGCTCGAGCGGTTGGCGATGACCTTGGAGCCAGCCTGGATCGGCTTCGTGGGCAAGGAGGCGTATCGCGGCGCCTTCGGGGAGCGCCCGCAGCTCGGCGAGCAGAAGCGGCGGCTGGCCGGCACGCGCCTGTTCGTCCTGCCGTCGACGTCGCCTGCGAACGCGTCCGTGCCTTGGGCTGAGCGCCTGCGCTGGTTTCGCCTACTTGCGGATCTCAGCCGCGCCAGCGGTTCGTGATCGGCGTGCGACGGTCGCGACCGAAGGCCTTCGGCCGCAGCTTCACGCCGGGCGGCGCCTGGCGGCGCTTGTACTCGGCCCGGTCGATCATCGAGACGGCGCGCTCGACGATCTCCTTGTCGAAGCCGTCCGCCGACAGCTCTTCGAGCGTGCGGTCGTGCTCGACGTACTGCTCGAGCACCTCGTCCAGCTTCGGATACGGCGGCAGCGAGTCCTCGTCGAGCTGGTTGTCGCGGAGCTCTGCACTCGGCGCGCGGTCGATGATGGACTGCGGGATCAGCTCGCGGCCGGCCTGCCCGTTCAGGTGGCGCGCGAGCCGGAAGACATCCGTCTTGTACACGTCCTTCAGCAGGGCAAAGCCGCCCGCCATGTCGCCGTACAGCGTCGCGTAGCCGACCGACAGCTCGGACTTGGTCCCGGTCGCGACCAGCATCCAGCCGAACTTGTTCGACAGCGCCATCAGCAGCACCCCGCGTGCGCGTGCCTGAATGTTCTCCTCGGCGAGGTCGGGCTCCGTGCCTTCGAACGCATCCGCGAGCGCGTTGCCGAAGGCTTCGACGATCGCCGCGATCGGAAGCTCGCGAAACGAGCAACCGAGGCTCTCGGCGAGGCGGCGCGCGTCGGTGCGCGTCCCTTCCGACGAGTACTGCGACGGCATGGAGACGCAGTGCACGCGATCGGGCGCGAGCGCCTCGACGGCGAGCGCGGCGGTGACGGCGGAGTCGATCCCGCCCGAGACGCCGACGACGACGTCGCGGAAGCCGTTCTTGTCGACGTAGTCCCGCAGACCGAGCGCGAGCGCCAGCCGCATCTGCTCGAGCTCCTCGACGAACGGCGTGACGGTTCCAGTCGCTTTGTTGCCGTTGCTCGACGGGCCGGCGCTGCCCACGTGAATGACGGCGACCTGCGGAATCTGCTCGCGCTCACGCGCGAGCGCGCGCCGGCGGACGTCGCGCAGGCGTCGGCCGATGACCTCCTTCGGCTCGACGTCGACGATGAGCAGCGTCTCTTCGAAGCCGGGCGCGCGGGCGAGGATCGTGCCTTCGTCGTCGATCACGACCGAGTGGCCGTCGAAGATCAGCTCGTCCTGCCCGCCGACCGTGTTGCAGAAGGCAATGAAGCAGGAATTGTCGCGCGCGCGTGTGACGAGCATCTCCTCGCGCTCGCGGTCGCGCCCGACGTAGAACGGCGACGCCGAGATGTTGACGAGCAGTTCCGCGCCGGCGAGCGCGAGGTCGGTCGCGGGCGGGCCGGGCTGCCACATGTCCTCGCAGACCGTCGGCCCGACGAGCGTCTCGCCGTGCTCAAGCAGGATCAGGTCGCGCCCGGGGGCGAAGTAGCGATCCTCGTCGAAGACGCCGTAGTTGGGCAGGAAGCGCTTGCGATAGACGGCCTTCACCTCGCCGCCGGAGAGAACGAAGCACGCGTTGTAGAGATCGCGGTCGAAGTGCGGCCCGCCGACGAGCACGGTGGTGCCGCGCGCCTCGCGCGCGATCTCCTCGACGCAGCGCTCGGCCGCCCGGACGAAGCCCGGCCGGAGCAGCAGGTCCTCGGGCGGGTAGCCCGTGACTGCGAGCTCCGGGAAGAGCACGAGGTCGGCCGCGTTCGTCTTGGCCTCGGCCAGTCGGTCGACGATCAGACGACGGTTTCCCTCGAGGTCGCCGACGACGGGGTTGATCTGGGCGAGAGCGAGGCGCACGGCCTCAGTTTAGCCGTTTGCGACTCTGAGTCGAAAACCGTCGCCTAGCTGCGACGGCCAAGCTGCAGGACCCACAGGCTGACGTCGTCCATCCCGAACATGCGGCCGTGTTGGACCGCGATGCCGACGTCGCGCCACGTGCGCGTGAGGAGGTTCGCGCGGTGCGGGGGGGACTGGAGCCAACCGGCCAGTGTGTTCACGGGCGAACCGAGCTCCGCCTGTCCCCAGGCGAGGTTCTCGCCGACCGCCCGGGCGGGCCTGTAGCCGGCGCGCTGGAACGTGCGCATGAAGGACATGCCGCAGGGCGTGTGCGTGAAGCCGCAGCGCCGCACGGCGTCCGCCTTCAGCAGGGCCGAGCGATTGAGCGGGCCGCTCCCGCGCACCGCGCCAAGTCCGTACACGCGTCGGACTGTGTTGACGCCGCAGTACATCGCCTCGAGGCGCGAGTGCCTGTCACCCGTGACGGTCGTCGAGCCGCTGCATGCGGCTGCCACAGCCTGGAGCGCCGACGCATCGGTCGCCTGCGGCACGGCTGCCGTCGGCGCTGCCAGAGCCAGAACGATCGCGGTGAGGGCCTGGGCGAATCCCATGACGCGCTCGTCGAGCAGATGCCCCTTCGCGCCGAATCCTGCGCCTTCCTGCCGTGGTTCTTACATTTAGGTCTTCAACTCCGACGGTTATTCGTCGAGAACAGGAATTTCTTGCAAAGCCTCCGGATTTTCCAGCGAGGAAAGGTCGCCTGGCTCCTTGCCGAGGACGCGTGCCCGGACCGCCCGCCGCACGATCTTGGCGCTTCGCGTCTTCGGGAGCGCCGAGACGAAGACGATGCGGTCGGGCCTGAAGGCCTTGCCGAGCTCGTCGGAAACGGCGTCGGAGATCTCGAGCGCGCACGCGGGCGTCGCCTCCTCGCCGGGGCGCAGCACGCAGAAGAGCCAGGCGACCTCCCCCTTCACCTCGTGTGGGATGCCGATCGCCGCCGCCTCCGCGACCGCGTGGTGCGCGACGGCCGCCGACTCGAGCTCCGCCGGCCCGATGCGCTTGCCCGCGATGTTGAGCGTGTCGTCGGAGCGGCCGTGGAGGAACCAGTAGCCGTCAGCGTCGACGGACGCCCAGTCGCCGTGCGTCCAGACGCCCGGGAAACGGCGCCAGTACGCGTCGAGGTAGCGCTCGTCGTCACCCCAGACTCCCCGCGTCATTCCCGGCCAGGGCCGCTTGCACACGAGCTCGCCGACTTCGCCGCGAACCGGGTTGCCGTCGGCGTCGAAGACGTCCATGTCCTGGCCGAGCGCGGCGAAGCCGAGCGCGACGGGTTTCACCGGCTCGGTGACGCACGTCGCCAGGAAGCATGCGCCGACCTCGGTGCCGCCCGACTCGTTGACGATCGGCACGCGGCCGCCGCCGACATGCTCGAATAGCCACATGTACGGGTCGCGGTTCCACGGCTCGCCGGTCGTGCAGATCGTCTTCAGCGTCGACACGTCGGCGCTCGGCTCGCCCTGCGGGATCAGCGCGCGCACGAGCGTCGGCGAGACGCCCAGCATCGTCACGCGCTCGCTCTCGACGAGCCGCCACAGACGGTCCGGCGGAAAGTCCGGAGCGCCCTCCGCGTAGACGATCGTCGCGCCGTTCGCGCCCCCGCCGACGACGGTCCAGGGGCCCATGATCCAGCCCATATCCGTCGCGAAGTGGATGCGGTCGCCGGGCTTGACGTCCGTCTGGTACGCGACCTCGCGCGCGATCGAGACGAGAAAGCCGCCCTGGACGTGCAGGGCGCCTTTCGGCCGGCCGGTCGTACCGGACGTGTACGCAAGGAGGTAGGGGCTCTCTGAATCGGCCGGCTGCGGCGCCAGGCCTCCACCGGAGTTGGCGACAAGCTCGTCCCAAAAGCGGTCGCGCCCGATCGTCATCGGCACGTCGTCGAGGCCGAGGCGGCGCCAGACCACGGTGTGCGTGACGGTTGCGGCGCTCTGCAGCGCCTCGTCGGCGGTCGCCTTCATCGGGACGACCTGACCGCGGCGCAGCGACGCATCGGCGGTGATGAGCGCCTTCGCCTTCGCGTCCGCGAGCCGCGCCGCGATCGCCGGGGCTGCGAAGCCGGAGAAGATCGGCACCTGCACGGCGCCGAGATGCGCGCATGCGTGTGAGGCGATCGCAACGTGCGGCGACATCGGCAGGAAGATCCCGACCGCGTCCCCCTCGCCGATCCCGAGCGACGCGAGGCCTTCCGCGAGTCGGAAGACCTCCTCCGAGAGCTCGCGCCACGTGAGCGAGGTGCGCTCGCCGTCCTCGCTCTGCCAGACGGCGGCCTCCTGCTCCGCGAGCTCGCCGGCCGCCCACCTGTGCACGCAATTCCACGCGACGTTGACCTTCCCGCCCACGAACCAGCGCGCCCACTCCGGCCCTCGCGAGACGTCCACGATCTTGGTCCACGGCTCGGAGAACTCGAGGCCGAGGTCCTCGACGACGGCGGGCCAGAACCGCTCGGGCTCGTCGACCGAGATGCGATGGAGGTCGTGGTACCGCTCCACCCCGAGCCTGCGCGCGAGGCGTGTCACGTTCGCGCTCTCGACCTGCTCCGGCGTCGGCGTCCAGACGAATTCGGACACGGGCGGAAGGGTACGGCTAACCGAACGCGCAGAGTCGAGTCGGTTCTCTAACCTCCAGGAGATGAGGGCCCGCCTCTTCGCGCCCGAGAACAGGAAGTGGTGGACGCTCGCCGCGGTCGCGGTCGGGCTCTTCATGATCATGCTCGACAACACGGTGGTGAACGTGGCGCTGCCGTCGATCCAGAACGACCTCGGGATCTCGGTCTCGGAGCTGGAGTGGGTCGTGAACGCCTACGCCCTGACATTCGGCGTCCTGCTCCTCT
>JBJMJL010000032.1:0-21378 GCA_045806365.1 Gaiellaceae bacterium | reverse complement strand
GTCGCTTCCGGCGCCGGCTGCGGCGGGCACGAGTCAGTAAGCGTGCGTCTTCCGAACGGCTTCACGCTGCGCACCGTAAGAGAGCCGGCACTCTCGATCGCACTCCCGCGCAGCTGGCGCTCGGTCGCCGCGGGCGAGCGTTCGGAGGGCGCGGAACTACGGCTGCAGAGCGAAGCGCTCACGGGCTCGAACCCACCGATGAAGTTGCTCGCGTTCGCTCGGCGGGCGCCGGCGAACATGAACGTCCTGCAGACCCGCGTCCCGCCGAGCCTGACGTTCGACGAGTTCCGGCGTCGCGAGGCGAGGCAGCTGAAGGCCGCGAAGAAGCTGACGAACCTCCGTCAGAGCATCGCTCACCTGCCCGCAGGCAGAGCGCTCCAGCTGTCCTACCGCATGGGCGGTTTGGCGCTCGATCAGTACTTCGTGCTGCACGGCAAGTTCATGTACGTCCTCACGTACGTGACGGCGTCGGAGGGCGCGCCGCGCTACAAGAAGATCTTCGACCAGTCGGCGCACACGTTCCAGCTGCGATGAAGGTCGGCCTCGTCGTCCCGTACTCGTGGTCGTTCTGGGGAGCGGTAGTCGAGCACGTGGAGCTCCAGGCGCAGGCGCTACAGCAGCGCGGCGTCGAGACACGCACGATCATGGGGAACGACCCGCCCGGCAGCTTCACGCGCGTGCTGCACCCGCGCCTCGGCCGGCATGGCCATCCGCCGCCCGACGTGATTCCCGTCGGCCGCTCGGTGATCGTCCCGGCGAACGGCTCGCTCCCCAACATCGTCCTCTCACCGCGGGCCGTGCCGGCGATCCGCCGCGTGTTCCAGCAGGAGCGATTCGACGTCATCCACCTTCACGAGCCGATGACGCCCGCGATCTGCATCGCGGCACTCTCGTTCGCGCGCGTCCCGATCGTCGCGACCTTTCACGCGCACGGCCCGCTCGGCTGGATGAAAGTCGGCAAGCCGGCGTGGGGGTTCCTGGCCGACCGGATCGACTACCGCATCGCCGTCTCGCCGCACGCGCGCGACTCCGCCCAGAGGTGGCTGCCGGGCGACTACGAGGTGGTACCGAACGGTGTGCTCACCCCATCCGACGCGAATGCGCACGGGCGCGAGCACCAGGTCGTCTTCGCCGGGCGTCAGGAGCCGCGAAAGGGACTGCAGGTCCTGCTGCGCGCGTGGGCCGACATCCGTAGGCGCACGGGCGCTCGGCTGCGCGTCGTCGGCGCCGACCCGCTCGCCGTACGGCTGCTGCTGACGCGTGAGCGCGTTCCCGACGACGGCATCGACGTACTCGGCTTCCTTTCGCAAGACGACCTGACCGACGAGCTGTTACGTGCGAAGGCGCTCGTTGCGCCGTCGCTCGGTGGCGAGAGCTTCGGGATGGTGCTGACCCGCGCGTACGCCTGCGCGACGCCGGTGCTTGCGTCCGACATCGACGGGTACCGTGAAGTCATGACGGAGGAGGCCGCCGTCTCCTTTCCGGCGGGTGACGAGCAGGCGCTCGCCGACGCCCTCGTCGCGCTGCTCGAGGACGAGCCGCGTCGCGCGTCGCTCGGCGAAGGCGCGCGTCGCGTCGCGCTCGAGCGCTACTCGTGGGACGACATCGCGCGCCGGCTGCACGAGATCTACGCGCAGGTCGCCGCGTGAGGGTCCTGCGCAGCGCATGGGCGCGCGCGCTGATCGCGGTAGCGGCGGCTGCGGGTGTGGCGGCGTTGCTCTGGTGGCGTGGGCCGGCCTGGAGCGGTATCGGCGATGCGTTCCAGGCAGTCGAGTGGGCCTGGGTCGCGGCGGCGATCGGGCTCAACCTGCTGTCGGTGCTGGTGCGAGCGGTCGCCTGGCGCACGGTGATCGTGCAGTCGGCACCCCCGCCGCATCCCAGCTTCCCGCTCGTCTTCTCCGCGTTCTCCGTCGGCCTGCTCGCGAACGCCGTGCTGCCGGGGCGGATCGGCGAGCTCGCTCGCGTCGCCGTCCTCAACCGGCGCATGCCGCAGGACGGAATGTGGCCGCGGCTGATCGGCACCGTTTTTGCGCACCGCGTCTTCGACCTCGTCGCCGTGATCGTGCTGATCCTGTACGTGGCGCTCACGGCCCACATCCCCGACTGGGCGGTGACGAGCCTGATCGCTGTCGTCGCCGCCGGCGTGCTGCTCTTCAGCATCGCCGTCCTCGGCGCGCGGCATCACCGCATGACCACGCTGGACGAAGGGCTCGGGGCCTTTCGCAAGGTCGTGCGACTCGCGCGCTACGGCCTCGGAGTGATGCGGCGCCCGCTCGCCGCAGCGGCGGCATGCTTCTTCCAGCTGCTCGGCTGGATCTGCCAGCTCTTCGCCGTGTACACGACGATGCGTGCGTTCGGCATCGACGCGCCTCTGCCGGCGGCCGGGCTCGTGCTCGTGCTGATGAACGTCGCGACGCTGTTTCCGCTCTGGCCCGGGAACGTCGGCCTCGTGCAGGCCGCGGTCGCGCTGCCGCTGGCCCGCTACTACGGCGTCGCGAACGCGACCGGGATCGCATTCGGGTTCGGGCTGCAGGCGATCGAGGCGTCGGTCGGCGTCGGCGTCGGCCTGATCTTCCTCGCGCGCGAAGGGTTGTCGCTCGCGATGCTCAAGGTGATGCCCGATGTGGCCCAAGCGGAGGTGCCCGACGAAGCCGAGCCGGCCGACGAGCCTGAAGCCGCGCGCGAGCGTGCTCGCGTGCCCGGCTAGCCTCAAAGGCGTTCTGAGCGCACGCGCGGCAGCCGCCGCACTCGCCGAAGGGCTGCGCGAGTGGGCGGACGTGCACGAGCTTCCTGTCGCAGACGGCGGCGAGGGAACGCTCGACGTCCTGCACGCCGCCCTCGGCGGCGAGTGGCGGACCTACGACGTGCACGATGCGTTCGGCCGTCCACGGCGCGCGCGTGCGTTGTGGCGGGGAAAAGACGTTTACATCGAGGCCGCCGAGGTCATTCCCCTCGACCCGTCGCGTCTCGACCCGATCGGCGCCTCGTCGCGCGGTCTCGGCGAGCTGATCGCGTCGGTCGGAACGCCGGGGCATCTCTACGTCGGGCTGGGAGGGACGGCCAACGTCGACGGGGGTGCAGGTCTGGTCGAGGTCGTCGAGACGTTGCCCGCGCCGACGACGGTCGCGTGCGACGTGGACGTCCCGCTGCTCGACGCCGTCCGCGTGTTCGCGGCCCAGAAAGGCGCGAGGCCCGAGCAGCTGCCCGAGCTGGAGGCGCGGCTGGCGCCGCTCTCTGACTACGCCGAGCTGCCTGGGGCCGGTGCGGCGGGCGGGCTCGGCGCCGCGCTTGCCTCGCTGGGCGGCGAGCTCGTGCGGGGCGCGGCGCTCGTGCTCGACCTGCTGGGCTTCGAGCCGAAGCGCTACGACCTCGTCGTCACGGGGGAGGGCACGGTCGACGCCACCAGCGCGCGCGGCAAGGCGCCCGGCGAAGTCGTGCGCCGCTGCCGCGAGGCCGGCGTGCGCTGCGTCGTGTTCGGCGGTCGCGTCGTCGAGCCGCTGCCGGATGTCGAGACGGTCGCGCTTTCGGGAGATCCCGCGACGGCGGTCGAGGATCTACGCCGGCTTGGCCGAGTCAGCGCGCCGGGCTAGCTCCTCGATCTTCCCGTGCGCGGCGTCGAGCCGGCCGACGCAGAGCTTGTAGAGCTCCTCGCCGCGCTCCCACAGCTTGATCGCCTCGTCCAGGCCGGCATCGCCGCGCTCCAGCCTCTCGACGATCTGCTCCAGCTCGCGCTGTGCCTCCTCGAACGTCACTCGACGCGCGCCCCGAACCTGCCGTCTGCGACTTCCACCTCGATCGGATCGCCGGCGCCGACCCCGTCTCTCGAGCGCACGATCTCGTCGCGGGCGCGGACGATGGCGTAGCCGCGCTGCAGCGTCGCGCTCGGGGACAGTGCGCGCAGGCGGCCGGCGGCGTGCTCGAGCCGCGCGCGCTTCCGCTCCACCGTGAGCGCAGGCGCGCGCCGGAGTCGCTCGTGCAGCTGCCCCATCTGTTGGCGCCGGCGCTCGACCACGGTGCGCGCGCCGCGCGCAAGCCCGCCTCGCGTGCGTGCGAGCCGCTGCAGCAGCTCGCTGGCGTCCGGGACGACGAGGCGGGCAGCTGCGGTCGGCGTCGATGCGCGTGCATCTGCGGCGAGGTCGCACAGTGGGGTGTCCTGCTCGTGGCCGACAGCGGACACCACCGGCACTGGGCAGGCGGCGACGGCGCGCACGAGCCGCTCGTCGCTGAAGGGCAGCAGATCCTCGAAGCCGCCGCCGCCGCGCGCGAGGACGACGACGTCGACCTCCTCCACCGCGCACACGTCACGCAGCGCCTCGATCATCGCGTTCGCCGCGAACGGGCCCTGCACGTAGGTCTCCGCGACGACGACACGGGCGGCGGGGAAGCGCGCGGTGACCGTTGTGAGCACGTCGCGTTTGGCGGCGGCGTCGTTGCCGGTGACGAGCCCGATACGGCGAGGCAGGAACGGCAGCGGACGCTTGCGCTCGAAAACTCTCTCAGCGGCGAGCTTCTTCTTGAGCCGCTCGAGCGCCGCGAGATGGTCGCCGAGACCGAAGCGCTCGATCGAGAGCGCGCGCATGCGGAGGTCGCCCTTCGCCTCGAAGAGCTCGGGTCGTCCGAACACGTGGATACGCTCGCCGTCGGAGAGATCGAGCCGCAGCGCGTCGAAGCGCGAGCGCGCGATCGTCACGCCCAGACAGGCACCGTTGCTCGGGTCCTTGAGCGTGAAGAAGACCGACTGCCAGCGCGCGTTGCGTCGGAGCTCCGTCACCTCTCCTTCGACCCAGATCGTCGGTAGGCGCCTGAGCCAGTCCGCGACGCCGCGGTTGAACGACGCGACGGTGTAGACCTTGCGGTCGCCGTACTGGATCGCCTCGACCTTCACCCCGGGATCGTACGTCCGTGGTGAGCTGCGACTTCGTGCCGGCTTAGAGCAGGATCTCGACCGCGGTCTCGGGCGCGCAGCCCTGACCGACGAGCTCGACCGCGCGGTGCAGGTCGGCCTCGCTGCCCGCGAGCCTCTCCGCGAGCGGCAGCGGATAACCGGCCTCCATCAGGACGTGGAGGCGCCAGCTCTCGACCTTCGAGCTCTCGCTCCCGTTCGGTTCGATGATTTCGGTCGTCTCGCCCACGGTGTGCCGGTTCGCCGTTGCATAGACGAACCCTGCTGCGGTTTGTTTGCCGGGTTCGTACCGCTATGAAACCGGTCAGGTGCGGGCGAGAACCTCGTCGATCTTGCGCGCCAGCTCGCGCAGGCGCGCCTCGAGGACGGCACGCTCGGTCTCGGTGTCTGCTACGAGGCCGTCCAGGCGCCGGCGCAGATCGTGCTCTGCGTGCGTGAGCCGCTCCTCGAAGTTGGCGACCGCCTCTACGCGCTGGCGCTCGAGCGTCTCCGTGACCTGCGCCAGCCGACGCTCGAGCCGCTGCGCACCGGCATCGCCGACCTGCGTCATACGCTCGGCGAGGACGGTCTGCGCCTCGCGGGCGAACGCCTGCACCGAGCGGTCCAGCTCGCGCGAGAGCCGCGTCGCCGCCGCTTCGCGCGCCGCGCGCACCGTGTCCGCGAACTGCTGCGACGCCGCGTCCGAATAGCTCGACGTCGCGCGCTGCACGACGCGCTCGAGCTGCTCGACCTGCTTGCGCTCGACCTCCGCGAAGCCGGACTGGATGCGGCGCATCGCATCGGTTTCCTCGCGCTCGATCAGCTCCGCCAGCTGACGCTCGCGGCGGCGGAGACGCTCGTTCAGCTCGTGCAGCGCGCGCCGCCGCTCTGTCGCGAACGTGTCGAGCTCAGCCGTTCCCGCCGCAACGGCATCCTGCGTCGTGCGAGCGAGATCGTCCCGCAGCTTCACGCGACCGGCGCGCTGCTGCTCGCTCTCGGCCTCGAGCCGCTCGGCGTCGGCCGCGATGCGTGCCTCCGCCTCGGAGATCAACTGCTTCTGCCGATGCGCGAGCTGCGCCAGCTGCTCGACGACGCCGTGCTGCGCACGTTCGAGGTCGTCGTTCCAGGCGTTGAAACGCGCCTCGATCTGCTGCTGCGTCTTGGTCAACGCCTCGCTGAGCTCGTCGACCGCCGCACGCGAGCGCTCGGCCGCGGCGGTCCGCCGTTCCTCGGCGATGCGTCGCTCCTGCTCGGCGAGGAGGGATTGAGAGTCGGCGCGCGCCCGCGCGAGCATGAGCTCGAGTTCGGCGGCTCGGTCCTCGGCCTCCCTCGCGACGAGCGAATGCAGGCGGGCCTGCGCGCGGGCGAGCTGCTCGTCCACACGTGACGCGGCGCGCAGAAGCTCGCGCATGCGCAGCGCCGCCATTTGCGCGATGAACGCGACCGTCATCCCGCCGGCGACGACCGCGAGGTCGACGCCGGGCTGCAACCCGAATGCGACCCAGGCGGCCGTCGCGCCGACGCCGACGGCGACGGCGAGCGCCCGCAGCGCCGTGCGCCCGATCTGGTCGTAGGCGACGGCGATCAGCGAGGCGGTCGTGACGGCAGCAGTCACCGCGAACACGATCCGGGCAATCGTGACGAGCTCCACGGCCCGTCAGGTTACGCGCACGAGGACGAGGGCGAGTGCGAGGGCCACCGTCGCCCCGCCGAGGAGTCGCAGCGCCTGCTCGAGCTCGCCGCCGAGCTCGGTCAGCTGCCCGTCGCGCCGCCGCATGCTTCGCACCGGGGTCGAGAGTGTCCGCTGGGCAAGGCTCATGAGCGCGGCGAAGGCTGCGGCGACCACGGCGGCGAGGCCGACGTCCTCGCTGACGGCGACGTACGTCGCCAGCACTGGCAGCGCTCCCCAGGCGAGCGCGAACCAGAGGTCGCTGTGGAAGTGCCCGCCGAGGAGCTCGAGGTTGTACGCGACCGCGATGAAGCTGCCCGCCGCGACGAACGCGAGCAGCCACGGCGTCGTTGCAAGCGCGGCGGCCACGCCGATTGCCGCCGCGCCGAGGAGCGAGACGACGGCGAGCGCGACGAGCGTCCGACGTCCGATGCGCGTCTGCAGCGGCCGGCCGTTCAATTCGTCGAGCGCGTGCGCGGCGACGCCCATCCCGAGGAAGAACGCCACGAGCGCAAGGCCGAGAATCCCCGGCCGCCAGTGCGGCGCGATCGCCGCGCCGATGACGACGTACGAGAGGTGCCAGAGCGTGTACGGCGGGTGCAGCAGGGTGACGTAGTCGCGCCAGCCGCCCGGCGTGAGCGCGTAGAACGCCGGCCGCGTCGTCTCGCTCACCGCCGCCGGCCCCAGGTGACGATCCCGCCGCCGAGGCTGCGCCTGCTCGACTGCACGTCGCCGATCCCGGCGTCCCACCAAAGCTCGCGTGCCCGATGCTCAGGGTAT
This sequence comes from Gaiellaceae bacterium, assembly GCA_045806365.1. Lineage (GTDB taxonomy): Bacteria > Actinomycetota > Thermoleophilia > Gaiellales > Gaiellaceae > 3-1-20CM-4-69-9. Next base: position 14,047 of record JBJMJL010000032.1, on the reverse strand, counting down.
TGCTCATAGAAGCCGCGAATGCTCGGGCCGAGAAATTCGCCGACGTGCGCCCAGCCGGGCGACAGGGCGCGGCCCGCAAGCGGCAGCCCGACGCGGACGTACAACTCCCAGAACGGTCGCCAGACGCCGCGGGGGACGGCGAACTCCAGCCCCGCGATCGTCCCGCCCGGGCGCACGACGCGCGCGAGCTCGCGCAGCGTTGCGCCTGGATCGTCGACATAGCGCAGCAGATACGTGAACGTGAGCGCATCGAACGCCGCATCGGGGAACGGGAGCCGTTCGGCACGCGCTTCGACGAACGTGACGTGCGGGAGCCGGCGGCGCGCCTCCGCGAGCATCTCCGGGCTCTGGTCGAGGCCGACGACGGTGCAACCCTTCTGCTCGATCAGCTCGCGTGCGACCGCGCCCGTCCCCGTGGCGACGTCGAGGACCGTCTCGCGCGGCCCGGCGTCGATGCGCGAAACGAGGAAGCGGCGCCAGCGCGGATCCTGGCCGAATGACAGGAGTGCCGCGTAGCGGTCGTACGTCGGCCCGAGCGGGGCGAAGAGCGTCCGGGCGGAGACAGCCCTTGCCACGACGCGAGTCTATGCTCGCGCGATGGCGCTCGGCGACGACGTCAAGCGAATCGCTGCCATCGCCGCGACGCATGCGCGTGCCGGACAGCACGTCGCGGCTGTGCTCCCGGTCGAGTCGGCGGCAGGCGAGCGGCTCTACCTCTCTGCGTTCGCGTCCGAGGACGGCTCGCAGGACTGGCTTGCGTTCGCCGAGGACGGAGCACCCGTCACGAGCAGGGCGCGTGTGCGGGAGGCCGCTTCGATCGCGGCGCTCGTAGAGGCCGCCGAAGACGTCGCGGAACATGTCTCCGAGACGCCGCGTCTCGCGTCGCTGTCGTATCTCGACTCGCTTGGGGCGGACAACGGCCTCGCCGCCGCACTTCCCGCGGTGGAGGAGCTCACCCGCGACGTCGAGGCGAACTACAAGCTCGAGCTCAGCTGAGCTCCGGCGGCGGCCGCCGCACGAAGCGGCCCGCCCAGGCCGGGGCATAGCGGTGGGTGACCGTTCCCGCAGCGAAGATCGCCAGGCCGAGCGCGAGCGCGGCCAGTGCGAACGGCCAGCGGTCCTCGTTCAGCCCTTTGACGAGGTAGTGGAAGACGGCCGCGTAGAAGCCGAGCACGCCGTATACGGCCCAGCTCGCGCGCCGTATCGGCCCGGCGACGATCAGCATCAGCACCGAGACGATCAGCATCGGCACCCAACCCCGGTCCGGGTCGCCGTCCGGCGCGACGGTGAAGTACACGAGCCCTGCGGCGGCGGTCAGCCAGCCGAGGACGTGGAACCAGAACGCTTCTCGCCGCCGTCCGAAGGCGTCGAGGAAGACGCCGATGATCACGAGCAGCGCGCCGACGATCAGCGCCATCGCCGTCCGGCCGTCTCCGGTCGGCGGCGACTCGTAGCCGGGCACGACGAGCTGCGCTGCGACGATCGCAAAGCCGATCGCGACGCCGAGGACGAACGGGAACCGCGTCACTGCGAAAGCCGCGAGCCCGACGAGCACCGTCGCGGCGGCGACCCCGACCCAGTAGCCGCTGAAGTCGGTGAGCGGACGGAAGAACGGATCGTCCGGCCACACCTGGATCAGCTGCAGGAAACCGACCGCGACGGCGGGAAACATGCCGACGGCGAGCGCCGCGCCGAGGCCGCCGGGAACCCACCAGCCTCGTTGCAGCAGCAGCACCGCGAGGAGCGCGAACGCGACGAAGAACGCGATCGCGGTGAGCAGAATCCAGAGGCCGTCCTGGTTGTCGGGGATCGTGCCGATGACCGCGTAGGCGCCGAAGGCGATCGCGAATGCGCCGAGAAACCACAGCACGTTCGGCGGATCCATGCGCGGCCGGTCACGCTCGGCCCCTCTCCGCAGCTCCACGGCCGCGACCTTAACGGACATGTCCCGGGACATGGCGCTTGCGGCCGTGCCTATGCTGCCGTCATGGAAGGCGGTTTCCCGTTCCAGGGCGATCCGGAAGACCTGCTGCGCGGCCTGCGCGAGTTCGCCGAGCAGCAGGCCGAGACGGTGCAGGAGGCGCAGCGCGAGCAGTTCGCGACACTGACGCTGAACACCGCCGTGCAGCTCACCGCCGCCGCGCTCTCGCAGGTGCGGGTGGAGGGCGCGGCCGACGAGCAGGCGCTTGTCCTGCGCGACGCGATGCGGGTGCTGTTTCCTGAGGCAGTCGCGCTCGTGAGTGCGGCGCGTCAGGGCTTCATGCGCGAGGGCTGATGCTCGGGTGGATCCGCGAGTGGCGGATCGACCGCATGACGGATCGCGTCGCGCGCCGGCCGCACGGCCGGAAGGCGCGAGAGACCTACGGCGCGGACGACGCCCACTCGTTCGCTTGGGAGCCTGTCCTCGACGCCCTGCAGCTAACGCCTGAGGACGCGCTGCTCGACGTCGGCTGCGGGGGCGGCGTGTTCCTGCGCCGCGCACTCGAGACCGGCTGCCGCGGCATCGGCCTCGATCACAGCAGCGACATGGTCCGGCTCGCGCGCAAGACGACTGCCGGACGCGCACAGATCGTGCACGGCTCCGCCGAGCGGCTGCCGTTCGGCGACGCCGAGTTCACGGCCGTCTCGTGTCTGGTCGCCTTCTTCTTCTTTCGCGAGCCCGTGATTGTGCTGCGCGAGTTCCTGCGCGTGCTCGAGCCACGGCTCGGACGCGCGGCGATCTACACGACGGCGCCGGAGCTGAAAGGCACCGACGCCGCGCCGTATCCGCTCGCGACGCGCGGGCACTTCTACCAGGACGACGAGCTCGTCACGCTGGCGGGAGAGGGCGGATTCGCCCACGTCGAGGTGCGGCGACCCGGTGACGGCGCGCAGCTTCTCGTCGCGCGACCGTAGAATCGCGGCCCCGTGGCGATCTTCGACCGTGCGATCGTCCGCCTGCTGCCGGCGGTTCCGCGTCCCGTCGTCCAGAAGCTCTCCGAGCGGTACATCGCCGGGCCTGAGCTGAGAGACGCGCGCGCGGCTGTGCGCCACATCAACGCCGAAGGGAAGCTCGCGACGATCGACGTCCTCGGCGAGGAGATCACGACCGAGGAGGAGGCCGCCGCGATCGTGCGCGCGTATCAGGACGTCTTCGCCGACATCGAGCGCTGCGGTCTCGAGTCGAACGTCAGCGTGAAGCTCACCGGGCTGGGTCTCGAGCTCGGCTACGACCTCTGCAAGGAGAACCTGCGCACCGTCGTCGCGGACGCACGATCGCGGGACAACTTCGTCCGCATCGACATGGAGGACTCCTCCACGACCGACGACACCCTGCGCCTCTACCGCGAGCTGCGCGAGGAGGGGCACGAGAACATCGGCGTCGTGCTGCAGGCGATGCTGCGGCGGACACAGTCCGACATCGCCGCGCTTGCCGATCTGAAGCCGAGCGTGCGCCTCTGCAAGGGCATCTACGTCGAACCGCCGGAGCTTGCGTACCAGGACTACGAGGCGGTGCGCGCGTCGTACGTCCGCGCGCTCGAAGCGCTGCTCGACGCGGGCTGCTACGTCGGGATTGCGACGCACGACGAGTGGTTGCTCGCGGAGGGGCGGCGACTCGTCGCCGAGCGCCGGCTCGAGCGAGAGGAGTACGAGTTCCAGATGCTGCTCGGCGTGCGGCCCCAGCTCGGCGACGAGCTCGTGGCGGAAGGGCATCGGCTGCGCATCTACGTCCCGTTCGGCCGCCACTGGTATGCGTACTCGCTACGACGGCTGCAGGAGAACCCGCGGATTGCCGGCTACATCGCCGCCGACACGGTCGGCCGCTTGCTCGGACGCAACGGCGCGTAGCGTGATCTGGACGCGCGCCGAGGGCTGCCGCGTCTGGGACGAGATGGGGCGCGAGTACATCGATCTCTCCGCGGGCTTCGGAGTCGCCGCGCTCGGCCATCGAAATCCACGCGTCATGCAGGCTGTCGCAGACGCACCGGTCGTGCACGCCCTCGGCGATCTAGCGGACGCCGAGGTCACGCGGCAACTGCGCGAGGCGCTCCCGTGGCCCGCGAAGCTCGGCGTCACGGGCGAGGATGCCGTCGAGATCGCGCTTCGGACCGCACTGCTTGCCACCGGCAAGCCGGGCATCGTCGCCTTCGACGGCGCGTACCACGGCACGGGGCTCCTGGCGCTCGCCGCGACCGCGTTCGAGCAGTTCCGCGCACCGTTCGCGGCGTGGCTGCCGGGGCCGGTGCACCGGCGGGTGTTCGGCGAAGACCCAGGCCGGCTGCCCGAAGACGCAGCGTGTGTGATCGCGGAGCCGGTGCAGGGGCGTGCCGGCGCGCGTGTCCCGCCGGACGGCTGGCTCGAGCAACTGCGCAGGCGTTGCGACGAGGCGCGCGCGCTTCTGATCGTCGACGCGATCTACGCCGGGCTCGGCCGCATCGGTGAGCTCTGGCCGGGAGCCGACGTCGCGGACGTCCTTTGCGTCGGCAAGGCGCTCGGGGGCGGACTGCCGCTCTCTGCCGCGCTGTTCGTCCGCCGTGATCTCGAGCAGGTCTGGGAGCTTGGGCCCGAGGACGTGCTCACGCACACGCACGTCGGGAATCCGCTCGCGTGCTCGGCAGCGCTCGTCGTGCTCGAAGAGGTGCCGAGCCTGCTCGACCGAGTCCGGGCGGCCGGCGCGCGCTTCGAAGCGCACGGCTGGCACGGCGCCGGCTTGTTGCGGGCGCGCCCGGGGAGCGCCGAGGAGGCCGCGCGCGGCGGCGTGATCGTCATCCCGGCCGCCGACGGATCGCTGATCTCAGCGACGCCGCCGTTGACGATCTCCGACGGCGACCTCGACGAGGCGTTCGCGCGGCTGGAGCGCTAGGGCGGAGGCGGTCCCGCCGGAGGCGGAGGGCCGACGTCCTCTTCCTCGACGACCGTGCGCCGGCGCGGCGCGTAGCCGCGGCCCGGATAGCGCCCCGGCTCGCGGCGCGAGCCCCAGTACCCCGGGCCCATCCGGTCCCACCAGACGAGCGAGAGCAGGAGGCCGACAAAGCCGACGATCATGAGGATCCAACCGACGACGTCGATGTCGACGGACGCCCCGGGGTCCTGATGGACGGCGAACGCGAGGATCGCGCCCACGGCGATGAGGATCAGGCTAACGGGTAGCCCCACGGTAGGCCTCTATGCCCGTTGTGCGTAAAGGAGGAACGTCCCCGGGAGGCGGGCATCGTGGCGCCGCCAGCCCTCGCCGCGGGCCGGGTACTCCTCCAACGCGCGGAGCGCGAGGCCGCTGCGCACCGCAGTGGTCGCGATCTGCCCGAGGCGGAGCGAGTGCGCGTCGAAGTAGCTCTCGCGCCAGTGCATCAGCCCGTCGACGCAGAGCGCCACCGGGTGCTCCTCGAACAGCAACAGGTCGCCGCCTTCCCGCAGCGTCGCGACGAGGCCGCCCAGCCAGGTGTCGAGCTCACCCACGCCGACGAGCGAGCCGAGCCCCGCGTAGACGAGGTCGAACCGGCCGCGGCGCAGCTCACGGGGAAGCACCTGCGGGTCGGCCTGAACCCAGAGGATCGAGGGCCAGCGCTCGCGCGCGGCTTCGAGCGCCGCGCCCGACGAGTCGACGCCGGTCACGACGCCGCCGAGCTCCGCCAGCTCGGCCGTTGCTTCACCCGTTCCGCACTGCACGTGCAGCACGCGCTTGTCCGTCAGGTCCGCGAGTGCGTGTCGCACCTGCGGCGGGAGCCCGCGCTCGCCGCGCGCCGCCTCGGCACGCAGGCGGTGGATCTCGTCCCACGCACGCCTGTTGTGCTCGGTCGGCTCCATCAGGCGAGGAGCGAGTAGCCGCCGTCGACGATCAGCGTCTGCCCGCGCACCATCTCCGCGTCGGCCGAGCAGAGAAATGCAACGGCGCCGGCGACGTCGTCGGGCGCCACCATCCGTCCCGCCGGCGTGCGTTCGCGAGCCGCGCGCAGCATTTCTTCGCGATTCGGAAAGTGCTCGAGCGCCTCCGTCTCGACCACGCCCGCCGAGACGGCATTGACACGGACACCGCGCGGTGCGAGCTCGACCGCGAGATAGCGGACGACCGACTCGAGCGCGGCCTTCGAGGTGCCGACGAGGATGTAGTTGTCGAGGACCCGCGTCGATCCGAGGGACGACACGGCAACGATGGACGAGCCTTGCTTCATGTCGGGCGCGCACGCGCGCGCGAGTGACAGAAGCGCGCGTGCGTTTGCCGCGAGCGTCCAGTCCCAGTGCTTGTCCTCCGTCTCGAGCGCGGGGCGGATGACGCCCGTCGCGGCGTTGTGCACGACGACGTCGTACGGGCCGTGTGACGCCAGCTCCCTGACGACGCGCTCGGACGCGACGTTGCCGCGCACGAGGACCGGCTCGGCGCCGGCGGCGCGGATCTCGCCTGCCGCCTGCTCGGCCGCGGAGTCGTTGCGTAGGTAGCCGAGCACGACGCGGTGCGTTGCGAAGGAGGCCAACCGCAGCGCGATCTCCTTGCCGATCCCGCGCGTCCCGCCCGTCACGAGGACGGCGTCGATGTCGAAGCTCACGACTGCGGCAGGAGCGGTTCGTCTGCGGGGGCCGAGCTCGGGAGTTGGTTCCACCCCGGCCGCGAGCGCGGCTCTCGTTCGCCCTCCTCCGCCTTCGACGAGGCGTAGCCGAGGCGGTCCAGCAGCTCCATCTGCTGCAGGCCGTACTGCTTCACGGGACTGCTGTCGGGCAGGTCGAGGATCAGCTCTTCGACGCGAGCGCGCAGCTGGTACGCGAAGTGCGGCGTCGCGGGACCGACGAGCGCGTCGATGTCTTCTTTGGTCGGCTCCGGCATCGGCGCGAAGCCTAACGGCGACTACGCCGGTGCCGCGATGTAGATGCGTGCCTCGAGCGGCGCGAACGACGCGCTGAAGGCTCCGTCGTCCGCGGTTGCCTTGTGCCGGCCGTCCAGCGTGACCAGCGTTCGGTCGACCAGCGCGGGGATCGTGATCGTCGCGTTCGCCGACGTCCGGCTGGCATTGACCGCGATCACGTAGACCGCGCCGTTGTGCTCGCGCGCACCGACCTTGACGGTGCTGCCGAGCGACGCGCTGGCGGCGATGGACGGTTCGACGAGGGCCGGCACGAGCGTCGAGATCTCGTGGTTCACACGCGCGATCTCGGCGCCGACGTCGGCGCTCCAGTTGTTCGGGAAGTAGCCGATCGCGTGCGCGCCGCCGCCGATCGAAAGCCACGCCTCGGCCCGGAGCGTCGCCGGCGTCGGATCGAGCTCGTCGCCCATGCAGTCCATTCGCCGCGCCTCGATCCACTGAAAGGTCGGCTTGCCGCGCGCGAGCGCGACGAGGTCGAGCTGAGAGTCGAAGACGTCGTGGAAGCTGTCGAAGCGGCACCAGTTCTGCAGCGGGTAGAGGTCGAAGCCGAGCACGTCGGCGCTCGCAACGAGCCCGGGGTACATCCCGCGGCCCTGCGGCAGCGGGGCGGCGAGGCTGTAGAAGTGGTTCGTCAGGGTGAGGAAGCGCGGGCCGGAGCCGGGCGTCGGCGGCATCAGACGGAACGCGTCGGCGGCGGTGAAGTCGTTCGGCAGGTGCGTGTCCCACTCGTCGGGGAGGTACGTCCCCATCGTCCCGGCGCGTGCCGCAGGCGTCTCCTGCGAGGCTCCGACGGCGAGCGCGCTGCCGCTCAGCCAGCTCGCGAGCTGCGCGCTGCTGCCGCAGCCGTTCTGCATGAACAGGTCGATGCCGACGGCAAGGCTGGTGGCGACGGCGTCGGGACACTGATCCCAGACGATCTTCGGGAAGGCAGGCTGCCCGTTCAGCAGGATCGCGCCGTTCGCGGTCGTCGCGCGTACGGAGCCGCCGAGCGCCGGTGTCGTCAGCAGGAACTGCGACACCGCACTGCGGCCGTCCGGCGTCGTCGCCGTGACGTCGAGGTGGTAGGCGCTGGCGGACGTCAGGCCGCCAACCGTCAGCTCGTGCGTCGTGCCCGTCGTCGTCGGGGTCGACCAGATGACCGGAGCGTCGAGGCCGTAGACGACGCGTGACGTCGCCGGCTCGCTCGTGCGCCACGACAGCGTCGCCGAAAACGGCGTCAGCGCGACCGTCTGCACGCCGTCGATCGACGGCGGCGGGCCGCTCGGCGTCGCCGGAGCCGTTTCGGTCGGGGTCGTCGCGGCCGGCGGTTCGGTGCCGCTCGGAAACGCCATGAAGGTGAGCTCGCGCGCGTACGGCGCGGTGTACGCCGTTGCCGCGCTGTCGTCGGCGGGCAGCGTGTCAGTGCCGCCGCTGAGCGCGAGCGACTGCGCCTCGACGCCGGACAGCGGCTGCAGACCCGGGCTCGACGTGCGGCCCGTGAACAGGCCGACCGGCTTCACCGGGCGGCGCCCGCCGGCGGCCGCGAAGCGCATTCCCACGGCAGGCTGCTCAGGCGCGACGGACGCGGCCGACACAGCCGGGTTGGAGGTCGGCAGGCCGACCCGGAAGCCGATCGCGGCGCCGGCTATGACGGCAAGCAGGAGCCAACAGACGTGTCGCAGGGGCACAAAGAAGGAGTCGGCGTCCTGGCGGGCCTCCTCTCCCTCGTCCGAGGGATCCGCGCGCGCCGCCTGACCGGCGTTGCCAGCCGGGCGAAGCCCGGCCCGCCGATGCCTCGCGACGGCGACGCGCTGCGTCAGGGCGGCGCGACGCCTTCGAGTCGGTTTACTACCGAGGCCCGTGCGCCGGCCGACCGCCGACTTGATGCTGCTCGGGACGGTCAGCCTCTGGGCGCTCAACTTCACCGTCTCGAAGTACATCCTCGACGAGGGTTTCCAGCCGCTCGCGTACTCGGCGGTGCGCTACTGCTGTGCGGCCTTGATCTTCGTGGCGATCACGCTGCTCTGGGAGCGGTCGCTGCGGATCGGACGCGCGCAGCTGGGCATCGTCGTCGCGTGCACGGCGCTGCTGTTCGCGAACCAGCTGAGCTTCGTCTACGCGCTCAAGTTCACGACGGCGACGACCGTGGCCCTCCTGTTCGGGACCCTGCCGATCTTCACGGCGATCCTGGTCCGCGGCTCGGGTGTGGAGGAGCTCAGCGTGCGCTTCTGGACGGCGGCGCTCCTGTCGTTCGCCGGGGTGACGCTCGTCGCGATCGGCTCCGGGGGCGATCTCTCAGCAGACCTGAAAGGGGACGCCCTCGCCCTCTCGGCCTCTCTGACATGGGCCGGCTACTCGGTGCTGATCGCGCCGCTGATGCGCAGCTATTCGCCCTTCCGTCTGAGCGCTGTTTTTCTGGCCGCGGTCACCGTGCCGCTCGCGCTCGCCGGCTCACAGCAGCTCGCCGACCAGAGCTTCGACCTCGGCTGGCTCGTCTGGCTCGGCTTCGCCTTCGCCGTGGTCGGCCCGCTCGTGACGACGAACTTCCTCTGGTTCACCGCGATCGACCGCGTCGGCCCGTCGCGAGCGTCGCTCTTCGCGAATCTTCAGCCGTTCCTGGCAGCGATCATCGCGCTGCTGCTGCTGTCGGAAGAGATCACGATGGTGCAGGTCGCGGGCGGCCTGGCGATCGGCGCGGGCATCGTGCTGGCTTCGGGGCGGCGGTAATGTTCGGGTCGATGGGGCAGCACGCCGACTTCATGCCGATCGACGGGTGGGATCACCTCGAGCTGTACGTCGGCAACGCGAAGCAGGCCGCCTTCTACTACGAGCACGCGTTCGGCTTCGCGCCGACCGCGTACGCCGGTCCTGAGACGGGCGTTCGCGACCGCGCCTCATATGTGCTCGAGCAGGGCGACATCCGCTTCGTCCTCACGAGCGGCCTCAAGGGCGATAGCGAGACCATGCGCTTCGCGTGCGCGCACGGGGACGGCGTCAAGGACACCGCGCTCACCGTCCCCGACGCGGCGCGCGCATACCGCGAGGCGGTGCAGCGTGGCGCGCGCGGCGTCGTCGAGCCGCATCGGATCGAGGACGACTGGGGACGCGTCGAGCTCGCGACCATCGCGACGTACGGCGAGAACGTCCACACGTTCGTCAATCGCAGCGAGTACTCCGGCCCGTTCCTTCCGGGGTACCAGGAGATCGCGCGCACGAACGGGCAGCCCGCGACCGGTGTCGGCCTGCGTACGATCGACCACGTCGTCGGCAACGTGGAGCTCGGGCGGATGAACTACTGGGTCGAGTTCTACGAGCGCACGATGGGCTTCACGAACATCATCCATTTCGGCGACCAGCAGATTCACACCGAGTACTCGGCGTTGATGTCGAAGGTGATGGCGGACGGCGAGGGGAAGATCAAGTTCCCGATCAACGAGCCGGCTGAAGGCAAGCGCAAGAGTCAGATCGACGAGTACCTCGAATACTTCGGCGGGCCGGGCGTGCAGCACGTTGCGCTGCTCAGCGAGGACATCGTGCGCACGGTCGAGACGCTGCAGGAGCGCGGAGTCGTGTTCCTCTCGACGCCCGATTCGTATTACGAGGACGTGGAGGAGCGCGTCGGCGAGATCGGTGAGGACTGGGACGACCTCCGGCGGCTGCGCATCCTCGCCGATCGCGACGAGGAGGGTTACCTCCTGCAGATCTTCACGAAGACGGCGCAGGACCGGCCGACGCTGTTCTTCGAGGTGATCGAGCGCCATGGCGCGCGCGGCTTCGGCGAGGGCAACTTCAAGGCCCTGTTCGAGGCGATCGAGCGCGAGCAGGCGCTTCGTGGAAATCTCTAGCGCGTCGGATCTGCTGCAGGCGCCGGTCCGTCAGGCGTCGACGCTCGAGGAGACGGAGCACCGGCCGTGGCCGCTTCCCGAGCGCTCCTGGGTGATGGGTCAGACGTGGGACGACCTGCTGTTCATCCATCACCGCGTTCCGGTCGACGAGCTGCGCGCGCTCGTCCCGGACGGGCTCGAGGTGCAGCAGCACTCCGGCAGCGGCTGGCTCGGCGTGACGCCGTTCGTCGTGACCGGCCTGCGGCCGCGTGGACTGCCGCCGTTCCCGCTCGTATCGAGCTTCCGCGAGCTGAACGTGCGGACGTACGTCACGCGTGACGACAAGCCCGGCATCTGGTTCTTCTCGCTCGACGCGTCCAGCGCGGTCGCCGTCGAGGCCGCGCGCCGCCTCTACCGCCTGCCGTACTTCCGCGCGGAGATCTCCGTGCACCAGCGCGGCCGCGAGCTCGTGTACCACTGCAGCCGCGACGAAGGCAAGGCGTTCAGTGCGACGTACGGCCCTGACGGCGACGTCTTCGCCGCCGCCGCCGGCTCGCTCGAGCACTTCCTCACCGAGCGTTACTGCCTGTACGCACAGCGCGAGGGCGAGCTCTTCCGTGCGGACATCCATCACCGCCCGTGGCCGCTTCAGCCCGCGCGGGCGCGGATCGAGCTGAACTCCATGCCGCCGCTGAAGGTGTCCGAACAGGACCCCCTGGTGCACTTCTCGGCGCGCCAAGACGTGGTGATCTGGCCGCTCGAGGCCGCCTAGCGCTCCGCAAGCCCAGCTCCTGCCCGGCATCTACCGGGAGAACCGAAAAAAGGAGTGAAAACACGCATGCGTCGCATCGCCATTCTCTTCGTCCTGCTTGCCGGCGTCCTCACGCTCGCCGCGGCCGGCCTGGCCGATCCGGGTGACAAGGGCAAGGGCAAGAAGCAGGGGAAGAACAAGTTCACGTTCAAGCTGGTCAACACGGACAACCGCTGTGACGGCAGCGGCGCGTGGGCGACTCTGAACGAGACGCGCACGTACCAGGTGCACGACAACGGGGACGGCACGTTCCGCCTCCGCCGCGTCGACAAGGGCACGTTCACGACCATCGCCGGCAAGAGCCCTGGCAACTGTCCGGCGAACAAAACGAAGCACGGACAGCTCGTGCGGGCGGGCGTGACGGGCCGCTTTGGCGGTTACCTCGAAGGTACGATCACCGGCACGTTCAACAAGAACGCAACGTGTGTGGCGGCCTGCTTCACGGGCGACTTCATCACGGCGTTCTTCGGCGCCGGCGCCACGTTCTCGTGCGACACGAACAGCACCGACTGCAAGTTCAACTTCAACTACACGGCATCGAATCGGTCCGCCAACCGGCCGAAGCTTCTTGTCCGCCACTGGCAGGACCGCGGTAAGGGCGCCGGCACGATGCTCCAGGAAATCTTCCACGGCGACATCGCCAGCTCGTAGCGGCCCACCTGCCACTCCGTGAGAAGAGCCCGCTTCGGCGGGCTCTTCTGTTTCACTAGCCGCGTGGATCCTCAGCGACGGACGGCGCTCGTCTCCGTCGGCGCGGCGGTCGCGCTGATCGCGCTGAAGCTCGGCGCCGGGCTCGCTTCGCACAGCCTCGGCCTCGTCTCCGAAGCAGCGCACTCGGGCACCGACCTAGTCGCGGCGCTGCTCACGTTCTTCGCCGTCGGTGTCGCCGTGCGCCCGGCCGACGTCGCGCACCAGTACGGCCACGGCAAGGCCGAGCATCTCAGCGCGCTCGCGGAGGCCGCGATCCTCTCCGTCGTCAGCGTCTTCATCGCGTGGCGCGCGATCACGCATCTCGTCGGCGCGCGCGAGACGTCGGTCGAGGCGACGTGGTACGCGCTCGCGGTGATCGGCATCGTGATCGTCGTCGACCTCAGCCGCACGATCGTGAGCTGGCGCGCGTCGCGCCGTTATCGCAGCGCGGCGCTGTCGGCGAACGCATTGCACTTCGGCAGCGACCTCGCTGGCTCGGGTGCGGTGCTCGTCGCGCTGCTGCTCGTGCGCGCGGGATACGGACGCGCGGATTCTGCCGCGGGACTCTTCGTCGCCGTCCTCGTGCTCTTTGCCGCGGCCCGGCTGATGAAGCGCAACGTCGACGTGCTGATGGATCGCGCGCCGGTGGACGCGGAGGAGGCGGCACTCGCGGCCATTGCCGGCATCGAGCCGGCGGTGACGCTCGGCCGCCTGCGCATGCGCCAGGCCGGCGCGCGTCAGTTCGCCGACGTCGTGATCAAGGTCCCGCCGGGCGCCGCCGTCGGGCAGGGCCACGCAGCGGCGGACCGTGTGGAGGCTGCGTTGCACGACACGCTCCCGGGCAGCGACGTCGTCGTCCATGTCGAGCCCGCCGAGGACGAAGCGGCGATCCGCGACCGCACGCACGCAGCCGCACTCGGCGTGCCGGGCGTGCGTGAGGTCCACAACGTGAGCGTGCTGAACGTCGGCGGGCGGACGGACGTGTCGCTCCACCTGAAGCTGCCGGGGGAGATGACGCTCGAAGCGGCCCACGACGTCGCGACGCAGGTCGAGCGGGCGATCGCGGCCTCGGTGCCGGAGGTCGACTCCGTGCAGACCCATCTCGAGCCGCTGGCCGAAGCCGGCGAGGGCCGCTGGATGGCGGACGACTCGGTCGAGCGCGACCTCGTCCTGCGGATCGTGCGCGAGGTCACCGGGGAGGAGCCGCGCGAGGTTCGCTTCCTGGACACCGGCGACGGTGTCGTCGCGCACCTCAGGCTCGGGCTCGAGGGCGGCAGCCCGCTCGCGGACGCGCACGCGCGTGCGAGCGAGATCGAAGAGCGCATCCGCCGTGCGCGGCCCGACATCACCGACGTCGTCGTGCACACGGAGCCGTAGTGAAGTTGTGCATGTTCACGCCGCGCGACCTGCAACTCGAGCGCGGCTGGCCCGGGATCATCGAGGGCGAGACCGTCGTGCAGGTCGCCGCGCAGACGCTGCAGTCGTTCTTCAGCGGCGGCGGCACGGCGCGGCGCCACGCGGAATACCCGCTCGACGAGGTGGACTTCCGCGCGCCCGTCCTGCATCCACCGTCCGTGCGCGATTTCTACGCGTTCGAGCAGCACGTCAAGACCGCACGCGCGTCGCGCGGGCTCGAGGTGCCGCCCGAATGGTACGAGCTCCCCGTGTTCTACTTCTCCAACCCGGCGGCGATCTATGGGCCCGGCGCCGAGATCCCGCACCCGCCCGAGACGAAGGAGCTCGACTACGAGCTCGAGGTCGCCGCCGTGATCGGCGCGGAGGGGCGGATCGGCGGTTTCACGATCATGAACGACTGGTCAGCGCGCGACCTGCAGCGCGCCGAGATGAAGGTCGGGCTGGGACCGTCGAAAGGCAAGGACTTCGCGACGAGCCTCGGCCCGATCGTCGTG
>JBJMJL010000031.1:0-5020 GCA_045806365.1 Gaiellaceae bacterium | reverse complement strand
AAGACGCCCGACAGGAAGCGCACCACGGCCGCAGCGGCGCCGTGGATTCCCTGCAGCACCCCGATCTGTGTGAGCGTCAGGCCGATCGCCAACCCGTAGATCGGGAAGAACGTGAGCACGGCTCCACTGACGAGGTTGATGTAGAAGGTGACGAAGAACGCGAGCCACACGAGCGCCGGCAAGCCGCGGAACGTGCGGAACCACGGCGTTCGCGGCCCCGGCTCGGCGGCGACGCGCGCCGGTCTCGTCGAATGGATCGCCCGTGCGAGCAACGCTCCCGCCGCCAGTGGAACGAGTGCGAGGAGGAACATTGCCGGGCCGGGCCCGAGCGAGTCGCCGAGCGGGCCGCCGACGAAACCCGCCAGTGCGTAGCCGACGCCCAGGCTGCCGGTGTACCAACCCATGACCACGCCGGCGTCGGTGTCGGCCGGGCGTCGCTCGATCAGCGCCGCCATGTTCGCCGTCGTCGCGACCGCGAAGCCCACGCCGTCGAGCGCGACCCAGAGCGCCAGCAGCGCGGCGTTGCTCGTCTGGCTGATCAGCACGAACGAGAGCGAGGAGAGCGCGCAGCCGGCCGCGACGAGCGTCCACGCGCGGTGCGAGCGGTAGAGCGCGCCGGCGGGAATGCGCGACAGGAGCGACGTGATGCCGTAGAGGGAGACCGCAGTCCCGATCAACACCTCGTCCACGTGCTGGGTCTTCATGTACGGCGGAACGAGGAGGTTGAAGCTGCCCTCGCCGAGCGTGAGCACGGCCGAGGCGACGTACAGCGGGATGAGCGCGCGGGCGCCGCGAGAGCGTTCGCTCACCGAGCGGCGGCTCCTCCGACGCGACGGGCAGTGCGCTCGAGGTGCTTCCCCATGATCGTTCGCGCGGCGCCGGCGTCGCGGGCGCGGACGGCGTCGACGATCGCCCGATGCTCGACGAGACCGGCCTTCCCCATCTCCGGCGCGACGCGCTGCGCGTGGCGGAGCGACTCGAGCAGCGGCCCCTGGAACGATTCCGCGAACAGCCCGACGGCGGCGTTGTGCGTCGACTCGGCGAGACGCGTGTGGAACGCCGCCGACAGCTTCACGTCGTACGCGCCCGCTTTCAGGCTCGCCTCCGCACGGTCGCAAACGTCGTCGAGCTCGCGCAGGTCGTCGCCCGTTCGGCGCTCGCACGCCAGCGGCAGGAGGGCGAGCTCGAAGATCAGGCGCAGCTCGGTCACGTCCGCCGGACTGACGGAGGCGAGCAGCAGCATGTTCGCCATTCCCTCGCCGACGAGATCCGGCGGGGGCGCCGTGACGAACGCGCCGCCGCGCGCTCCCACGCGCACCTCGATCAGCCCGTTCGCCTCCAGCATGCGCAGGGCGTCACGTACCGACACGCGGCTGACCCCCAGCTGCTTCGTCAGGTCCCGTTCGGACGGAAGCTGATCGCCGGGACTGAGCTTCCGCTCGTAGATGGCCCGCTTGATCTGCTCGACGATGTCGGCGGAGACGCGACCCGTGCTGACCGGCGTGAACAGCTCGGACACTGAGGTCTTATGGTAAGACATTACGGTCCAGTCGCCGGCCAGCGAGGGAGGAGCGAGCATGAGCAAGAAGGGCCGTGTCTTTTTGCGCGGGATGAGCTCGGAGCAATACGGACTCGAGGAGTTCCGGCGTGCCCAGCTCGAGGCTCCACGCGTCCGCAGCGACGAGTTCGTCGCCGACGACGCGAAGGTCGGACACTCCGGCGACTCGCAGGACTCCCGCACGTGGTGGCGCATCGGGCCGGGCGACGACCCCTTCCTGACGCAGAACCTCCAGGTCCACTTCGTCGAGATACCGCCGGGCAAGTCGAACCACGGGCACGGACACCAGAACGAGGCGGTGTTCTACATCCTCCAGGGCAGCGGCTACGAGATCCACGACGACCAGCGCTACGACTGGGAGCAGGGCGATCTCGTCGTCGTGCACACGGACTCGGTGCACCGGCACTTCAACGACGGCGACGAGACGGCGAAGGCGCTGGTGATGAAGGCCAAGTCGACGTGGATGTACTTCGGCCTGATCCAGCAAGGCCGCAGCGGCCCCGTCGCCGACGAGCAGCGGTTCGGCCCGCGCGAGGAATGGGGTCGCGTGTGGACCCCGGGTGTCGCGGAGCGAAAGAAGGTCGTCAAGCCGGCGGACACGGTGTGGGAGACGTCACGCGACGGCAAGATCCGCGTGCTCTGCTCGAAGGACACTCCCGACGTGCGCGTCTTCAGCGTCGACGTCTACGAGCAGGAGATCCCGCCGGGGAGCCACTCCGCCAAGCACCTCCACATGCCCGACGAGGTTCTGTACATCCTCTCGGGCGAGGGCTATAGCCTGCACTGGGAGGTCGAGGCCGAGATCGCGGAGCGCTACTACGCGCGCGTCGCCAAGGAGTCGGCGCGCCACGAGTTCACGGCGGACGACACGCTGTACATCCCGCAGAACACCGTGCACCAGCACTTCAATGCGAGCGAGACCGAGCCGCTCCGCGTCCTGTCGGTGCAGAACCGCCTGATCAAGTACCTCGGGTACGACAACGTCGTGTACTTCGAGGACGCGCCGGAGTTCGCCGGCGAGAAGACTGCGGTCGCGGCGGGGCGCTAGACGAGCGGGATGGCAGCGAACCACGCGGCCGCCGCATAGAGCATCCCGAACAGCAGCGCGAAGACACCCAGCGGGACAACGGCGAGCTGCAGGCGCCGCCGCACGGCCCGCGCGCCGAGTAGCCACCCCCAGGCTCCGGAGAGCAGGCACATGGAGACGGCTGTCCCCGCGGCGAAGATGACGAGCGCGACGGCGGCCCACGCCCGGTCGGGAATCGAGGCGAGCAGCACCAGCGCGACCGCGGCGCTGCCGCCGACGCCGTGCGTCGCACCGATCAGGAACGCCTGCACCGGCGTGCGCGGCGCGATGTGCCGATGCCCGTGCTGGCCGCCTGCGGCGTGGCTGTGGAGATGCTGGTGTCCGCCGTCGGCGTGGTCGTGCGCGTGGACGTGATAGCCGCCGCGGCGCCAGCGCACGAGCAGCCGAATCGCCAGCAGCCCGATGACCACGCCGATCGCGGACTCGGCGATGCGTTGCGCGAGCTCCGGGAGCACGGCGTGCGCGAGCACCACGGGCAGGCCGACGAGCGTGAGCGTGACGGCATGGCCCGCGCCCCACAGGCCGCCGAGGCGCGCCGCCGCCCGGCTCGGCTCGCGCTCGGTCCCGGCGACGAGCGTCGAGACGGCGACGAGGTGATCGGGATCGAGGGCATGTCGCAAACCCAGTAGGAGCGCGGCCCCCAGCGCGACGTACAGGTTTGGACTATCCATTGATCCTTTAGGTTACCAAGCGACTCCGCGATCGAAGGTCACGACGAGCTTGCGAATGGCGCCGTCCCGAGGCGTCAGCAGCATCTCGCCCGCGGCGACGTCGGGCTCCTTGAGCCACGCGTAGCGCGCCTCGATGCGCCCGTCCGTCTGGCGCTCCTCGAGGATGCGCAACTCGTCGTCGGGCGGCCGCTCGCGGTACGCCGCCGCGATCGCGTCCTTGCCGACGAACGGCCCGGCCGGAACGCCGCGGAACTCCATCTCCGCCGCGTCGTCGAAACCGTCCAGCATCGCGGCCCAGTCCCCCGTGCGCACGCCGGTGTTGAAGCGCTCGACGTGCTCGTGCAGCAGCGCGTTCGTGCGCGCGGAGCGTAGGCGGCGCACGCGCAAGACTCCGGTTCCGAGCGCGACGCCGGCGAGGATCAAGGCGAGCCCGCCCAGAGCCGAGGCCGTAACGGCCTCGTCGAGGAAGACGGCGCCGTACAGCAGCGCCAGCGCCGGCACGAGGTAGGTGACGAGCGCGGCGTACGGTGCTCCCGCTGCGACGATCAGCGTGAAGTAGAGGAGGTAGGCAACGGACAGACCGGCGGCGCCGAGGGCGACGATCGAGCCGATCGCCTTCCAGCTCGGCGTCTCCGCCGGCCACTGGGCGATCCCGACCGGCAGCGTCACGAGCGTCGCGAAGCCGAGCGCGCCGAATGACGTGACGATGGCGGGCGTCTCGCGCAGCCGCACGCCGGCATAGACGGACGACGCGGCGTACAGGAAGGCCGTCAGCAGGACCGCGAGCGCCGACAGCACGTCACCGCGAGGCTGCGCGCCGACGAGCAGCACGACGCCGACGAACCCGACGACGACGCCGACGAGCCGTGCTCCCGTCACGCGCTCGTGCCGGCGAAAGTGCCAGATCAGCAGCGCCGTGAAGAGCGGCATCGACGCCTGCAGCACGGCGGCGAGGCCCGAGTCGAGCTTCTGCTCGCTCCACGCCAAGAGCCAGAACGGCAGCGCCGCGTTGAAGATCCCGAGCATCAGCAGCGGTAACGCGAACTGCCGCAGGCTCGCCCAGCCCCGGCGCCAGCCGACGACGAACGGAAGCGCAGGGATCAGCGTGAGCGTTCCGACGAGGACGCGGCCGAAGGCGACCTCCGCAGGCGCCACCTCGCGCACGGCGACCTTGATGAACATGAACGACGATCCCCAGAGCGCCGCGAGCGACAGCAGCATGACGAGATTCCGGCGGCTCACAGCAGTAGAAACGTAGCCGGGACCCGTCTGGCTCCCCGGCTACACTCGAGCCCTTGACGCAGGTGGCGCCCGAACAGCCGCTCCACCGCACGCTGGGGCTGACCGACGGGGAGCTCGACCGCATCCGGGAGCTGCTCGGCCGCGATCCCAATCACTTCGAGCTGGCGGTCTTCTCGCTGCTCTGGTCGGAGCATTGCGGCTACAAGCACTCGGCGCGCCTGCTGAAGCGCCTCCCTAGCGCCGGCGAGCGCGTTTTGCAGGGGCCCGGCGAGAACGCGGGCGTGATCGACCTCGGCGAGGGCGAGGCAGTCGCGTTCAAGGTCGAGTCGCACAACCATCCCTCGGCGGTCGAGCCCTTCCAGGGCGCGGCCACCGGCGTCGGCGGCATCCTGCGCGACGTGTTCGCGATGGGCGCGCGGCCGGTCGCGCTGCTGAATGCACTCTGCTTCGGCACGCCGGACG
>JBJMJL010000030.1:0-43000 GCA_045806365.1 Gaiellaceae bacterium | reverse complement strand
GACGACGATCCAGGGCGTGCCCGAGTTCGTCGACCGCATCTTCGTCGTCGACGACGCTTCGCGCGACGGCACAGCGGCGGCTGCGCGCGCCACTGGCGACGGTCGCGTCGAGGTGCTCGCTCACGAGCGCAACGCCGGTGTCGTCGCCGCGATCGTCACCGGCTACAAGCGCGCGGTCGCCGAAGCCGTCGACGTCACGTGCGTGATGGCGGGGGACAACCAGATGGATCCTGCTGACCTCGAGAAGATCGCGCTGCCGGTCGTGCGCGGCGAGGTCGAGTACGCGAAAGCGAACCGCCTGATCACGGGCGAGGCCTGGAAGGTGATCCCGCGCTCGCGCTACCTCGGGAACGCGGTGCTGTCGCTGCTGACGAAGGTCGCGTCGGGCTACTGGCACGTCGCCGACTCGCAGGCCGGGTACACGGCGGCGAGCCGAGAGATCCTCGCGCAACTCGATCTCGACCGCATCTATCCGCGCTACGGCTTTCCGAACGACATGCTCGTGCACCTGAACGTATGGAACGCGCGCGTGCGCGACGTCCCGTCGCGGCCGGTGTACGGCGTGGGCGAGAAGTCGGGCATCAAGATCCGGAAGGTCGTGCCGAGCATCTCGTGGCTCTTGGTGAAGGGCTTCTTCTGGCGGATGCGCGAGAAGTACGTCATCCGTGACTTCCATCCGCTCGTGTTTTTCTACGTGCTCGGGTTCGTGATGACGCTGCTCGGCTTCGGGCTCGGCGTCGCCGAGGTGGTTCTGCGGATCATGGGTAACGCCGTTTCCGTCGGGACGGTCGTGCTCGTCGCGCTGCTCCTCATCTTCGGCTCGCAGTTCACCCTCTTTGCGATGTGGTTCGACATGGAGTCGAACAAGGACTTGCGCTGAGCGTCGAGCGCGTCAGCCCGCAGATGTTCGGGCGTGCGACCGCGGGACACGAGGCTCGCTACGCGCTCGCCGCCGGCTTCCTTCGTCCAGGCGACGTCGTCGTCGACGCGGCCTGCGGCATCGGGTACGGAGCGCTGATTCTCGGCGCACACGGCGACGTGGTCTATTGCGGCGTCGATCGCGACGCGTCGATCTTCGCGGTCGACGAACGTCGAGGGTGGACCTTCATCGAGGCGGACCTGCACTCCTGGCAGCCGTCGTTCGAGTTCGACGTCGCAGTCGGATTCGAGACGATCGAGCACCTCGAGGACTACCACGTGTACCTCGACTGGGCTCGCCGAGCCAGGCGCTACATCGTCGTCTCGGTGCCGATCGTCCCGACGACGCAGGAGAACGTGTTTCACGTCCACGACTTCGAACGCGACGACATAGTCCAGCTCGTCACCGCGGACCGCGAATGGCGCCTGTTCCAGTACTTCGACCAGCCCTGGGAACATTCGTGTGTGTATGTCTTCGCGCGTCGCGGCGTCGCGCCGCTCGATCGGTCGGATCTCAGGCCGTTCCACCGCAGTTTCGTCAAGCGGGCACTGGGGCCGTTGGCGCGCCGCTTGCGCGCTGTAAAGCCCTCGTAAAGTCTGCGTCCTCCTGTGAGGGGCGTCGGTAGAGTCCCGCCGATGCCCACTGCCGTCGTGACCGGCGGAGCCGGGTTCCTCGGTTCCCACCTCTGCGATTACCTGATCGAGCGGGGCTTCCGTGTCGTCTGCATCGACAACCTCGACACGGGCTCGCTGCAGAACGTCGCCCATCTCCGTGGTGAGAATTTCGAGTTCGTCAACCACGACGTCACGGAGCACATCCAGGTCGACGGTGACGTCGACGTCGTCTACCACCTCGCCGCGCTCGCGAGCCCGATCGACTATCTGCGCATGCCGCTCCACTCGCTCAAGGTCGGCTCCTACGGAACGCATCACGCGCTCGGCCTGGCGAAGTGGAAGCGCGCGCGGTTTTTGCTCGCGTCCACGAGCGAGGTCTACGGCGACCCGCAGGTCCATCCGCAGCCTGAGACGTACTGGGGCAACGTGAACCCGATCGGCCCCCGCGGTGTCTACGACGAGGCGAAGCGCTATGCCGAGGCCTTGACGATGGCGTATCACGGCCAGCAGGGAGTGGACACGTCGATCGTGCGCATCTTCAACACGTACGGGCCCCGGATGCGGCCGAACGACGGTCGTGCGATTCCGACGTTTGTCAGGCAGGCGTTGGAGGGCAAGCCTCTGACCGTGTTCGGCGACGGTACGCAAACCAGAAGCTTTTGTTACGTGGACGATCTCATCCGCGGCCTCGTCGCGCTCGCGGAATCCGACGAGCATCTGCCGGTGAACCTAGGCAATCCCCGCGAGTTCACGCTGAACGAGCTGGCCGAGGCCGTGCTGCGGATCACGGGCTCGAAGAGCGACGTCGTGCACGAGGCGTTGCCGATCGACGATCCCCAGGTGCGTCAGCCCGACATCACCCGGGCGCAGCAGCTCCTCGGCTGGGAGCCGACGGTTCAGCTCGAGGAAGGCCTCACGCGCATGCTGCCGACGTTCGGACGGGAGCCGGTCATTGCGTAAACGGCTGGGGGTCTTCGCAGCGATCGTTCTTCTCGCTGCCGGCTTGAGCGTGCCCGCGGCGGAGGCGAAGCGCGGCATGTTGGTCGGCATGCAGGACGACGCAATGACGCTGTTCGGCAACCCGGACTTCACCTTCAAGACGCTGAAGCAGCTGCGCGTGCAGATCGTGCGCGTCAACCTGAACTGGAACCAGGTCGCGAAGCGCCGCCCCGCGCATCCGCAGGATCCCGCCGATCCGGCCTATGACTGGGACGTCTACGACCGTGGGATCCGCTACGCCGCGCAGAACGGCATGCAGGTGATGCTGACGATCTTGTTCACGCCGTCGTGGGCAAACGGCGGCAAGCCGCGCAACTTTCCGCCGTCGAACTACAACGACCTGCGCAACTTCGCGTACGCAGCGGCGTCGCGCTACAGCGGCCACTACATCCCGAACACCGACCGCTTCGACGAGGTGTACCTCCCGGCCGTCAAGTACTGGCTCGCGTGGAACGAGCCGAGCAACCCGAACTGGCTGCGGCAGACGTCCGGCGGACGATTCGTCAGCCCGCAGTCTTACGCGAAGATCTGCACGGCCATCTGGCAGGGCGTGCACTTCACGAACTTCCCCGCGGAGAAGGTCGGCTGCGGCGTCACTGGGCCGCGCGGCAACAACGTGGCACGGTCGAGCCGTCCGTCGATGGCGCCGATCCCCTTCATGATCGCGACGAAGCGTGCCGGCCTGAGGAATCTCGACGCGTACGCGCACAACCCGTACTACGGCCGGCCCAGCGAGACGCCTGCGTCGAAGCCCGGCGGCTCGGCGATCACGCTCGGGAACATCAACAAGCTGATCGCGACCGTGAACAAGCTCTGGGGGAAGAAGCGCATCTGGATCACCGAGTACGGCTGGCAGACGCCGCCCGACCGGATCTTCGGCGTGTCGCTGGCCCGGCAGGCGGCGTACGTCCGTCAGTCGTTCGCGATCGCTCGGGCCAACCCCCGCATCGATCTGATGGTCTGGTTCATGCTGCGCGACGACACGAACCTTCGCATCGGCTGGCAGTCCGGGGTCCTGACGGCCAAGGGCAAGCGCAAGCCGGCCTTCAGCGTGTTCTCACGCCTCCCGCACTGAGCAGCGAGCGATAGAGGCGGTCGACATCGTCGACGAGGCGCTCGACGGCGTAGCGCGGCACGACGCGTGCGCGGCCCGCGTCGCCCATCCGCTTCCGTAGGTCGGGATCGCGCGCGAGCTGCGCGAGCCGGTCGGCGAGGTCGTCGGTCGCTCCGGGCTCGACGAGGAAGCCGTCCTGGCCGTCCTCGACGACGTCCGGGACGCCGCCGACGCGCGTCGCGACCACCGGACGGCCCGCCGCCAGCGCCTCGATCGCGCTCACCGGCGTGCCCTCGTTCGACGAGGGCAGCACGAGGGCGTCGAAAGCCGCGTAGTACGGGGCGACGTCCTCCTGGTAGCCGAGAAAGAGCGTGTCGCGGACGACGCCGAGCTCGTGTGCGCGGCGCTCGAGCTGTCCGCGGTCGGGCCCGTCTCCGACCATGCAGAGGCACGCGTCGACGCCGCTCTGGCGCAGCGCCTTGAACGCGACCAGCACGTCGTCGGTGCGCTTCACGGCCGTCATCCGTCCGATCCAGCCCACGGCGAACCGCTCCGCTGGAATGCCGAGATAGCGGCGGCTGTCGGCGCGTCCGTCGCGCTCGGGCGCGACGCGCTCGTCGAGCTCGATGCCGAGGCGGATCACCGCGAAGCGCTTGCGCGGAGCCACTCCGAGCGCGACGAGGTCGTCGCGTACCTGCGGGCTCACCGCGACCAGCGCCGTCGTGTGTGCCGCGAGCCAGCGCTCGAGCAGGCGGAACACCAGCGACCGCAGCGGCCCGAAGTAGCCCCGCAACACGTGGCCATGGAACGTGTGCACGATCACGCGCGGCCGCGCGTCGCCGGCCAGCAGCGCTGCGACACGTCCGACGGTTCCCGCCTTGGCCGTGTGCGTGTGCAGAATGTCGGGGCGCTCCCGGCGGATCAGCCGCGCCAACCGCAACGTCGCGACCAGATCGCGCAGCGGCGAGATCTCGCGGCCGAGCTCGTCGATCCGGACGACGTCGACGCCGCGCTCGTCGGCGACGAACGCCATCGAGTCCTCGCCTCGGGCGAGCGTTCCGGCGACGAGCGTCGTGTCGTAACCGCGCTCGCTCAGTCCCGCCGTCAGGTACGCGACGTGCAGTGTCGGCCCGCCCATGTTGAGGCGGGCGATGACGCGCAAGATCTTCGTGCGTGTCGGCGCCTCAGACGCGGGCAACGATCGCCTCGGCCGTCAGCTCGAGCCCGGCTGCGAGATCGACCTGCGGTTCGTACCCGAGCGCGTCGCGGGCCGCGCTGATGTCTGCCCAGGAGTCGCG
Organism: Gaiellaceae bacterium; assembly: GCA_045806365.1. Classification (GTDB taxonomy): domain Bacteria; phylum Actinomycetota; class Thermoleophilia; order Gaiellales; family Gaiellaceae; genus 3-1-20CM-4-69-9. The sequence goes on along the minus strand of JBJMJL010000030.1, from coordinate 38,116 downwards.
GATGTCGCCTGCGCGTGGGGGCTCGAAGCGCTTCTCCACCGGCTTGCCGAGGATGATCCCGATCGTCTCGGCGACGTGGTTGACGCTGGCCGGCGACGCGCCCGCGACGTTGAAGATGCGGCCGCTTGCGTCCGGCGCATCCGCTGCGCGGATCGTCGCGTCGACGACGTTCGCGACGTACGTGAAGTCGCGCGACTGCTCGCCGTCCCCGTAGATCGTGATCGGCTCGCCGGCGTCGATCGCGGCGATGAACAATGGGATCGCAGCCGCGTACTGCGAGTGCGGGCTCTGTCGGGGGCCGAAGACGTTGAAGTAGCGAAGCACGACGGCCTCGAACGAGTGGTAGACGCGCCCGAAGCTGATGCAGTAGCGCTCGCAGGCGAGCTTCGTGACGCCGTAGGGCGAGATCGGATCGGTGGGCGTCGACTCGGGCGTCGGCAGTGTGGCGGTCGTGCCGTACACGGACGTCGACGACGAGAAGACGACACGCCGCACGCCTTCGTCCCGCGCGGCGAGCAGCACGTTCAGCGTTCCCTCGACGTTCACGGCATTGGACGTCAGCGGATCCTGCACGGAGCGCGGGACCGATCCGAGCGCGCCGAGGTGGTAGACCACCTCGACGCCGCGCACGGCGGCGTGGACGCGTTCGTACGAGCGCAGCTCGCCCTCGACGACCTCGACGTCGAGGCCCTCGAGATTGCCGCGGCTGCCGGTGGAGAAGTTGTCGAGCACGCGCACGTCGTCGCCGCGGTCGAGGAGCGCGGAAACGAGGTTCGAGCCGATGAAGCCTGCGCCGCCGGTGACGAGTGCCTTCACGCCGCCATTTTCCCTGAGGCCGCGCCGAAGTCCTGCGCGGTCAGCCCGATCCCGATCCAGGTGAGCGCGTCCAGTGGGATCCCCGCCACGATGCCCTGCGCGATCCAGACGCCGGCCGCCACGGCCGTCAGGAGCAAGGCCAGCGCCAGCCGTGCGCGGACGGCGAGCCGAACGGCGCAGGCGAACACCGCCAGCAGCAGCAGGAGCCCGACCACCCCGAGGTCGGCCAGGAATTGCACGTAGAGGTTCTGGACGCCGTACGGGCGGTTGGGCGCCGGAAACGCCAGGGCCGGCTCGTCCGGGAACTGACGGCGCGCCTCGGCCACGTGCGGCATGAAGGTCGCGGGGTCGCCGGACGCTTCCCAGCCGGCTCCGGCGACGGGATGGTCGAGGAAAATGTGCCAGCCGATCCAGACGAGCACCGCACGGTGGGCGTAGGACTCGACCTCCTTCTGCGGAGCGCGCTCGGCTTCGATCCCGACGAGCCTGAGGACGTTGTCGAGCTCGTTCGCGCGCTGCCCCGCGACTCCGAGCGCGGTCAGCGCGAGCACCGCGGCGACGACCGCCAGGCGCCGGGGAAAGATCTCGCCGCGCAGGTAGGCGATCGCAACGAGCCCGACGGCTCCGAGCCCCAGCCCGATCACCGCGGCGACGGAGCCGGACAGGACGACGCCGAGGGCGCCGCTGACGGCGGCTACCCACGCGACCCATGACGGCCCGAACGCGAGGCCGACCATGCCGCAGGCGAGCGCCGCCGCCGACAGCGCGCCGAAGTCGTGAAAGCCGAGGAAGGACAGCTGGCGCCCGCCGGTCGCGCCCGACACGAAGATGTTCGCACCGAAGAACTGCACGAGGCCGACGACGGTTGCGACGACGCTCCACGCGACCAACACGTACGCCACGAGCAATAGGTCAGCCCGTTGCCTGACGAGTAGCACGACCGCAGGCGCGAGCAGCGCGTATTCGAAGAACTTCGCCGCGGTCACACCGTGCGTCTGCCACGGATAGCCGTCGTGGCCGCTGCCGTGCGTGACGCCGACGGCGATCCACACGAACAGGAGCGCGATAGCGACCCAGAGCGAGATCCCGCGCCACAGCGGCGTGAAGCCCAGGCGCCCTCCGCAGACGACGGCCGCAACGATCACGGCAAGCACAGCCACGTCCGAGAGCTCGATCCCGACCGTCGCCGAGCCGATGCCGAAGTGCGTCTTGGGCTGGTACCGGAGGTGCCAGAAGATGATCGGGACGGCTGCGAGAAAGACGAGCGACTCGGGCGTGCGGCCGCGCAGCGAGAAGGTCTCCGGGGCCGCCACGTGACGAGTCTAGGCTTCTGTCATGCGCTCTCGGCTCTTCTGGCGCCGCTCGGCCGCCGCCGCCGGGACCTACGCTTCAGCCGCGCTCGGCTTCGCCGCGACGGTCGTGGCGTTGCACGTCTTCTCGACGCAAACGTTCGGGCGCTACGCGCTCGTGCTCGCCGCCACGGCGTTCTTTCAGAGCCTGCTCGACCTCACGGTCGAGGAGGCTCTGGTCAAGTTCGGCTTCCGCTACACGACGCGCGAAGAGTGGGGGAAGCTGCGGCGACTTTTCGCGAGGGCGGTTGCGTTCAAGTTCGCCGGCGGCGTTCTCGCAACCGCGCTGTTGCTCGCGTTCGCTCCCCTCGCCGACTCGGTGCTGCACAAGCACGGACTGACGGAGCCTCTCCTCATCGCAGCGTTCATCCCGCTCGCGCAGTGCACGGAGAACGTCGGCGGCGTGGCGCTCGTGCTGCGCGGCCGTTACGACATCCGTGCGTTCTTCCTGTTCGTGTCGATGGCGCTGCGCTTCGCGGCGATCGCCATTGCGGCTCCGCACGGTCTGAACGCGACCCTCGCCGCAATGGTCGTCGCTCAGGTGATCGCGACGGCGGCGATCAGCGGCGCGGGCTGGGCCGCGTACCGCCGCTTCCCGCAGCGCGCCGCGGTCTCGCTTGCGGACGACCGCCGCGACATCCTCTCCTTCGTGGGACAGTCCACCGCGGCGACGGCCGTCATCTCCCTGACCGCGCCGCTCTCGCTGCTCGTGCTCGGACGTGTCGCGTCGACGCGGCAGGTCGCCTTCTTCCGCGCCGCCATGTCGCCGCAGCAGGCGTTCGCCGTCGTCTCGGCGCCCGCGCGCCTGATCCTGCTGACCGAGCAGACGCGCGACTGGGAGCGCGAGAAGCGCGACGTCGTCTTCGCAGGGATCGTCCGCTACATGCTCGGCATGGCCGGCCTCGCCGCGCTCATCCTGCCGCCGCTCCTCGTCTTCACACCCGAGCTCGCGAAGCTGCTGTTCTCGGCGAAGAACGTCGGAGCCGTTGACGCGACGCGCATCGTCATCGTCGCGGGGGCACTGCGGATGGTCTACGGCTGGACGAAGTCCTTCCCCATCTCCATCGGCCGGCCGGCGCTGCGCATCTGGACGCACGGGGTCGAGATGCTCGTGCTGATCCCGCTCGTCGGCATCTTCGGCGCGGAGTGGGGCGCGACGGGCGCGGCCGCCGCCGTGCTCGCATCCAGCGTCGTCTTCTGCGTGTACTGGACGTTTCTCTTCTTGCGCATCCGCCGCGAGCCTGCGGCGCCCGGCGCTTCGCTCGAGGCGGCGTTGCCGTGAGGGTCTTGATCGTCTCCGGGATCTGGCCGCCCGACGTCGGCGGCCCTGCGAGTCACGCGCCCGACGTCGCGGGGTTCCTGGCCGAGCGCGGGCACGACGTCGAGGTCGTGACGACAGCCGACTCCGCGCCGGAGCCGCAGCCGTACGCGGTGCGGTGGGTCTCGCGCTCCCTGCGGCGCGGCGTGCGACACGCGCGCGGCGCGGCGCTCGTCCACTCGCGGGCGCGGCGGACGGACGTCGTCTACACCACCGGCATGTTCGGGCGGAGCGCCGCCGGCGCGCTCGCCGCTCGCCGTCCGTACGTCGTCAAGCTGACGGCTGACCCGGCGTTCGAGCGCTCGCGGCGGGCCGGGCTTGTCGAGGGTGACGTCGACGAGTTCCAGCACGGCGGCGGCGGGCCGATCGCCGCCGCGCTGCGGCGGGCACGCGACTTCGAGTTGCGCCACGCGGCGCACGTGTTCTGCCCGAGCGCCTATCTGCGCAAGCTCGTGCTCTCGTGGGGCGGCGTGCCCGCGGAGCGTGTCAGCGTCCTGCCGAATCCCGTCCCGCCGCTGCCGCCGCTCGCCGACCGTGAGCAGCTCCGCGCAGGCTTCGGGCTGAACGGCGCGACACTCGCGTTCGCGGGCCGCCTGACCGCCCAGAAGTCGCTCGGCTGCGCACTCGATGCGGTCGCGTCCGCGGACGGCGTGCAGCTTGTGATCGCCGGCGAGGGACCCGACCGGCCCGCCCTCGAGCACCACGCGCGGGACCTCGGCATCGAGCAGCGCGTCACGTTCCTCGGCGTACAGCCGCGCCGGCGCGTCGTCGAGCTCTTCCGGGCCGCGGACGCGGCCATCCTCTCGTCGAGCTGGGAGAACTTCCCGCACACCGTCGTCGAGGCGCTCGCGGTTGGAACGCCGGTGCTCGCGATGGAGGCGGGCGGCGTCGGCGAGATCGTGCGCAACGGCGAGAACGGGCTGCTCGTCCCGGCGGGAGACAGTGCCGGTCTCGCAGACGCCGTGCGGCGCTACTTCGGGGACGCCGAGCTGCGCGAGCGCTTGCGCAGCGGGGCTGCTTCCTCCGTCGCGGCGTACGCGCCGGAGCGCGTGTTCGGCGAGCTCGAGTCGACGTTGCAGCGGGTCGTGCGGAGGTGAAGCCGCGCGTTCTGTTCGTCTCGCGCCGCGTCGAGCTGCCGCTGTCGGCCAGCCTCGAGCGCAAGTGGAACGCCGTCGGGCGCGAGCTCGACTACCGCGTGCTCGCCGGCGGCGACGGCGACGACGGCCGCTTTCGCCTCGCGCCCGAGCTGCCGGCGCTGGACGGCGCGGCGTTCTTCGCGGCGCTGCCGGTGCGCATCGCGCGCGAGCTGCGCGAGTTCCGCCCGCACGCGGTGCTCGCACAGGGCGCGCACGAAACCGCCGCCGCGCTCGCGGCGCGCCGGCTCGCGCGCGTCGACACTGCGGTGATCGCAGACGTGCACGGTGACTGGCGGGCGCCGACGCGACTGTACGGCTCGCGCCTCCGCACGGCGCTCAATCCGGTCGCCGACCGCGTCGCGCTCTCGGGGTTGAGGAACGCGGACGGCATTCGCACGGTGACGGGGTACACGACGTCGCTCGTCCGCGAGGTCGGCCTCGAGCCGGCCGACGAGTTTCCCGCTTTCATGGACTTCGACTCGTTCCTGCAGGAGCCGACGCAGCCGTTGCCCGATACGCCGCGGGCGCTCTTCGTCGGGGTGCTCGAGCGCTACAAGAACGTCGACGGCCTCGCGGACGCGTGGCGCGCCGCGGCGCCGCGCGTTCCCGGCGCGCACCTGCGTCTCGTCGGTGCGGGCACGCTGCGTCCCGTCGTCGAGCAGCTCCTTCGCGACGTGCCGCAGCAGACGAGGTGGGACGAGCGCCTGACGCAGGCGGAAGTCTCACGCGCGCTGGACGAATCGACCGCGCTCGTGCTGCCGTCGCGCTCGGAGGGCATGGGCCGCGTAATCGTCGAGGCCTTCTGCCGGGGGCGGCCCGCGGTGGCGTCGCGCGTCGGCGGCATTCCGGATCTCGTCGAGGACGGACGCAACGGCATCCTCGTCGAGCCGGGCGACTCCGTGGCTCTGGCGGACGCGCTCGTCCGCATCCTCACCGACCGCGCACTCGCTGAACGTCTCGCCGGGACGGCGCATGCGAGCGCAGCGCTGTGGACGAGCTCGGCCGAGGAGTTCGCGTCGCGCGTCCGCGCCCTGGTCGAGCGGATCGCTGGGCTACGCTAGCCGCGATGCGCGCCGAGCGGATCAAGCAGGTCCTGAAGAACTCGGTCTACCGCACGATCGGCGAGACCGCGGCGGCGATCGGCGCCAACGGCAACGGCAGCCGCAGCCTGCGCGTCCTGATGTACCACAAGGTCAACGACCTGCCGGGCAACCCGCTGACGATGCCCGTGTCGCTGTTCGACGAGCAGATGGACCAGCTGCGGCAGCTCGGGTACAGCGTCGTCGACCTGGACGCTGTGCTCGCGCACTACGTCGGCGGTGAGCCGCTGCCGCCGCACGCCGTGCTGATCACCTTCGACGACGGCTATCACGACAACCTCGAGAACGCCGCGCGCGTGCTGCGCAAGTACGGCTATCCGGGAGTTCTGTTCGTGCCGATCGGCTACCTCGGCGACCCCCTGCCGCTGCCGCACGAGGAGCGGCTCGCCGTGCAGGGCATCCGCAACCGAACCGTCGACCAAGAGGAGCTCGCCGAGCTCGAGCGCCAGGGCATCCGCATCGAGTCGCACGGCATCTCGCACCGTCCACTCGCCGATCTCGAGGTCGACGAGGCGGCGCGAGAGATTGCGCTGTCGAAGTTTCGTCTGGAGGACCTGCTCGGCCGTCCGGTGCGTGCGTTCTCGTACGTGAAGGGCTCGGAGGCGCACTACAAGCCCGTCCATCTCTCGCTCGTGCGCCAGGCCGGCTACGAGGTCGCGTTCACGGCGGTCTCCGGCGCGAACTCCCCGTCGACCGATCCGCTGCAGCTGCGCCGTTACAACATCGAGCCCTACTCGTCGCGCACGTTCGAGCTCGTGCTGGCCGGTGCATGCGACTTGATCGCGATCAAGGACACCGTCTCGGGCACGCACGCTCGCCGCCTCTTCAACGCGGCGCTCGGCACGTCGTCGAAGTAATGGATTACGAGCTGGCGGCGTACGAGCCCGCGCAACGGGACGACTACCTCCGCCTGCTGGGCGACGCCTGGGGCGACGATGCGCTCAGCGGCGCCGAGTTCGACTGGTGGTTCGCGCGCAACCCCGCGGGATCGCTGATGTCCGTCGCGCGCGACGACGGCCGTGTGATCGGCGTCGCCTCGCACTCCCTCTATCGAATGGCGCTCGACGGCGAGGAAAGGGTTGCCTCGTTCTCCGTCCACGCGACGACCGATCCCGCTGCGCGCGGACGCGGGATCTTCGTCGCGCTCGAACGCAAGCACGAGCAGGAGGCGCAGGAGCGGAGTGTAGCGGTCGTGCTCGCGTTCGCGTCTGCCCCGACCGCGCCGCTCTTCCTCGGTCCGCTCGGCTGGACGGAGATCGCGCGCCTGCGCATCTGGGCGCGCCCCGTGCCCGTCGGCGGGAAGGCCGCGGAGCGCGTCGACCGGTTCGCGGACGAGGTGGATGCGGCGTCCGCCTGGCCGAACCACATCATCCGCGGCGCCGCCTATCTGAACTGGCGCTACCTCGACTCGCCTCGCGACTACGTCGCGTACCGCGCCGGCGGCGGCTACGCCGTCCTCGGCCACAAACGCCACCGCGGGCGTCGCGTCGCGCTCGTCGCCGACCTCGTCGGGCCGGTGCGGCGGTTGCTACGCGCGTGCATCGCCGGCGTCCGGCCCGGCACGCGCCTGCTGCTCGCCGTCCCCGGCCCCGGCGAGCACGCCGCGTACCTCTCCTGCGGATTCGTGCCGACACCGCGCACGCTCCACTTCATGGGCAAGGCGCTGGCGGGAAAGCTCGGCACCGACCCGAGCGCCTGGCGGTTCACCTTGGGCGACACGGACTTCTTTTGATGCACAGGCTCGTCTTCCTCACGCAGGCGGTCGATCCCGCACACCCGGCGCTCGCCGCGACGATTCCAAAGCTGCGCGCGCTCGCGGCGCGCGTCGACGAGCTCGTGGTGGTCGCGCAGTCCGCCGACGGCGCCGACCTGCCGGCGAACGTCGACGTGCGGACGTTCGGGGCCTCGTCGCGGCCTGCGCGCGCGTTGCGCTTCGAGCGGGAGCTCGCGCGCGCACTGCCCGGAGACGCGGTCGTCGCGCACATGATTCCCGCGTACGTGCTGCTGGCGGCGCCGCTCGTGCGGCCGCGCCGCATTCCCCTCGTGCTCTGGTACACGCACTGGAAGGCGACGCGCCAGTTGCGCGCCGCCGAGCGCCTGGCGACCGCGATCGTCAGCGTCGACCGCCGCTCGTTTCCGCTCGACTCTCCGAAAGTCCGGCCGATCGGCCACGGTATCGACGTGGGCGAGTTCAGCTGCGCGGATCGCGGCGCGCGGGAGGGCGTGCACGCGCTCGTGCTCGGCCGTTACTCGCCGGCGAAAGGGATCGACACGATTCTGCAGGCAGTAAAAGCCGTCGCGGGCGTCGATGTGGAGCTGCACGGCGCCGCTCTGAGCGAGCTCGAGCGCAGGCACCGCGACGACCTGGCGAGCTTCGGCGTCCCGCTCGGTGACGCGGTGCCGCGCGCGCAGGTGCCAGAGCTCTTTGCGCGCGCCGACGTCCTGATCAACAACATGGAAGCCGGCGCGCCCGACAAGGTCGTGTACGAGGCCGCGGCCGCGTGCCTGCCGGTGCTCGCGTCCAATCCCGTCTTCGACGAGCTCTTCGAGGGCTACCCGCTGCAGTTCGAGCGCGATTCGGCGGAGAGCCTCGCAGAGCGCCTGCGGTGGTTCGCGTCGGTCGGCGCGGATGAGCGGGCCGCGATCGGCCGGGCGCTGCGCGCCCGCGTCGCGGAGCGCCATTCGGTCGACACCTGGGCCGAGGGCGTGCTGGCGGCCTCCGCATGACCGTCCTGCACCTGCAGAAGGTCGCCGGCATCTCGGGCTCGGAGGCGCACCTCCTCGCACTGCTACCGCAACTGAAGGAGCGTGGCTGGGACATCCGCTTCCTGATGCTGCACGAGCACGAGCCCGGTGCCTGGGACTTCGCGCGCGAGCTGCGTGCCCGCGGCATCCCGCTCGATTCGATCCCGCTGGCGGCCGACGTCGACCCCGTCGCCTTCTTCCGCATTGCCGGCTACCTCGCCCGTCGCCGTCCACAGATCCTGCACACGCACCTCGTGCATGCGGACGTCTACGGTCAGCTCACCGGCGCGGTCACCGGCGTTCCGATTCGCGTGTCGACGAAGCACGGGTTCAACGAATTCCGCGAGAACCGCGGCTTCGCGCTCGGCGACCGCGCGATCGCGAGCCTCGCGCACATGCACATCGCAATCTCCCGCGGGCTCGCGCGCTACCTCGAAGAGGTCGAGGGCTTCGACGGCGCGAGCTTCGAGATCGTCCACTACGGGATCGAGCCGGACGGCGAGCCGTCGGCATACCGCGGCGGGGTGCCGCGGCTGCTCTGCGTCGGCCGCCTGATCCCGATCAAGGGCCACATCGTCCTGCTGCGCGCGGTTGCCGAGGCGCGGCGGCGGGTGCCTGCCCTGCAGCTCGACATCGCCGGACGCGGCCCGCTCGAGCCCGCGCTGCGCGCGCTCGCGAAGGAGCTGGAGCTCGAGGACGCGGTCCGCTTCCGCGGTCACGTCGCGCCGGTGCAGCGCGCAATCGAGGAGGCCGCGATCGTCGTCGTCCCCTCCATGGGCGAGGGGTTCGGGATGGTGGCGCTCGAGGCGATGGAGCGCGGACGGCCGGTGATCGCCGCGGAGATCGGCGGTCTCGGCGAGCTCGTCGAAGACGGCGTGACGGGGAGTCTCGTTCCGGCGGGAGAAGCGGCGCCGTTGGCCGATGCGATTGTGCGGCTCGCGTCGGACCTGCCGCGCGCGGCGGAGATGGGCCTCGCCGGCCGCCGCCGCGCACTCGACCAGTTCCTGCAGCAGCGCTGTACCGACCGGACCGAGCTGCTCTATCGCGAAGCGCTCTCGTAGACGGCGAGCGTCCGGTCGGCCATCCTCGCGACGCTGAACTCGGCGCGGGCCCGCGCTCGCCCGCGCTCGGCGAGATCACCCGGGCCGCCGAGCACGCGGTTGACGGCGGCGGCGAGCGCAGAGGCATCGTTCGGGGGGACGAGCACGCCGGCGTCGCCCAAGAGCTCGGGCAGCGAGCTGACGTTCGTCGCGACGACCGGCAGCCCGGCCAGCATCGCTTCGAGCACCGCGAGCCCGAAGCCCTCCCAGCGAACGGGATGGACGAGCACGTCCGCGCGCCGCAGCCACGCGGCGACGTCGGGCACACGTCCGAGGAGGTGCACGCGCTCGTCGCGGAGCCGCTCGAGCTCCGCTCGCTGCGGGCCTTCGCCGAGCACGACGAGGTGGGCGTCGGGGACCTCGGAGAGCGCGCCGATGGCGACGTCGACGCCTTTCTGCGGCTCGAGGCGGCAGACGCAGAGGAGCACGGGGACGTCGGGCGGGACGCGGTCCGGCGGATTCGTCCCCCATGCGCGCGGTACCTCGTCCAGCCCGTAGTGGATGACCTCGAGCTTCGCCTCCGGCAGGCCGACCCGCTCGACCTGGAACCGCGCCAGCGCCTCCGTGATCACGATGACGCGCGCCGCGCGTCGCGCGAGCGCCCGCTCGACGAGGCGGAACGGACCGGCGCGGAACGGGTCGTCGTTGTGCTTCGTCGACACGAGCCGCCGTGCGCCGAGCGCGCCGTAGAGGTCCGCGTGGACGAGGTGCGTGTGGACGACGTCGGCGCCGCGCAGTGCCCGGCGCACGCGCCATGCCAGGGCAGGATCGACGTCGCGCGGGGCGCGAAGCCGCACGGACGGAACCGTCAGCGCGGCGTAGAAGGGATCCGGCGCGCGCGACGGATCGTCGAGCCCGACGAAGCGCACGTCGACGCCGCGGTCGGCGAGCGCGGGCAGCAGCGTCAGCAGGTGGCGCTCGGAGCCCCCGATCCCGCCGATCCGGTGTACGTGGACGACCCTCACGCGTGCCGCCGCCGCACGCGCTCGAACACCGCAGCCGCCAGCAGCGCGATCAGGAAGTCCGTCGTGATCCGGTAACGGGTGGCACCGACGAAGACGACGGCCGCCAGCGTCTGGTACGCGAGCACCAGCAACACGAGCGCGGCGAATCGCCGCGGCGCCCAGAAGAGCCCGAGCAACCCGAGGGCGTAGAGCACCGAGGTGTAGACCGGCTGCGCCCAGGAGCGGATCGCGCCGTGACCCGAGTCCGTGGCCGAAGCGGTCGTGCGCGGATCCCATTCCATCCGTACGGCCAGGCCCGCGAGCTTCGCTTTCGCCCCTGGATGCTCACGGACGAACCGCCTTGCCTTCTGCTGGTAGTACGACTGGTTCGCGCACTCGTCGACGTCCACCTTGCCGTCGCCGCGCGCGTAGATCACGCGCGCTTCCTCGGGATTCGGGAACGGGTGTCCCGGCGGGTCGCGCACGTCGTCGATCCACTTCCCGTGCGTCAGGAGATCGTAGGTCTGGAGGTTGTTCGCCTTCCACAGCGCGCGGCCGTCGGTCGTCAACGCGAAGCAGCCGACCTCGACGCGATTGCGCACGACCCACGGCATCACCGTCACCCCCGCCGCGGCGACGAGCGCGAGCGGCGCCCAGCTCCAACCGGTGCGCGTGAGCAGGTACAGCGCGAGCACGACGGGCAACAGCGCCAGCCGGACGTTGCCGAGGATCGCAAGGCCGCCGTAGATGCCGGCGGCGATCGCCCACGGCACCGAGCGGCGTTCGGCTGCGACGAGAACGCACAGCACCAGCGCCGCGGCGACGAGCTGGTCGAGGACCTCGCGGTTGAGGTGGACGTCGTGCCAGACGAGGTACGGGTTCAAGGTGGACACGACCGCCGCGAACGTGCCTGCGGCGCGCGACAGGATGCGCGCCCCGATCGCGTAGACGAGGAAGGCGGTGCCGGTCGCGACGAGTATCTGCACGATCCCGACGGCCCACCACTCGCGGCCGACGAGCCAGTAGACCGGCACGAGGAAGAAGCCGTACAGCGGCTGCGTGTACGCCGACGGCTCGCCCGGGACGAGGCCGAACGTCCCATGCTGGACGAACGCCTGTGCGAAGTCGTCGCTCTTGTCCGTGAACGCGGCGAGAATCTCCTTGCGCTCGTGCAGTAGGACCACGAGGCGAGGCGCGACCGCGGCTGCGGCGATCACCCACAGGTGAGCGCGTCTCAACGTGCGACCAGCGCCGGCGCCTCGACGTGCTCGCGCACCCAGAGCTCGAGCATCAGGAGGCACCAGAGACGGTGGCCGTGGTCGGCACGCCCGGCCTCGTGCTCGTCCAGCAGCCGGGTGACGGTGTCGTCGCGAAACCAGCCGCGGCCGGTCGACAGGGTCTCGCGTGCGAGCTCGCGCAGGTCCTCGCGGAACCAGCGTCCGAGCGGGACGCCGAACCCGCTCTTCCCACGCCGCGCGACCTGAGGCGGTAGCTGCGCGTCGAACGCGCGGCGTAGCGCCACCTTCGCTTCGCGCCCGTGCGTCTTCAGGTGAGCCGGGAGCGCGAGCCCGAGCGCCATCACTTCGTGGTCGAGGAACGGCGAGCGCAGCTCGAGCGAGTGCGCCATGGACGCGATGTCGGCCTTGAGCAGGAGGTCGTCCGGGAGGTACGTCGCGACGTCGAGCAGCTGCAGGCCGGTGATGCCCTCGCGCTCGGGCTCGAGGCGCAGCGGTGCTGCGTGGCGTGGGTCGAGCCAAAGCTCGCGCCGCAGCTCGAGCGGGAAGACCTGCATCAGCCGGCCGTAGCGCTCGCGCCGCGGGGAGCCCGCGATGTCCAGGAAGCGGGCCGCTCGATACAGCGTCGACCGTGGCTCGCGGCGCGCCGACGGCACGAGCCGGACCGCTGCCGCGCCGGCCCGCGCGGCGACGCCGGGCACGCGCTCCGCGAGGGCGTGCGCGATGTAGCGCTCGTATCCGGCAAACGCCTCGTCGCCGCCGTCACCGGCCAGGGCGACCGTGACGTGGCGGCGTGCCTGCTCGGCGATGAGGAAGGTCGGGAACGCCGCCTCGTCGCCCAGCGGCTCGCCGTAAGCGGCAGCCAGGCGTGGCAGCGTGGCGGCGACGTCCTCGCTGATGGTGAGCTCCTCGTGCACGGTTCCGTAGCGCTCGGCGACGGCCCGCGCGTACTGCCGCTCGTCGTACCGTTCGTCGGCAAAGCCGACGGTGAACGTCCGGACGGGTTGCGACGAAGCCTCCGCCATCAGCGCAACCACGACGCTCGAGTCGATCCCCCCCGAGAGCAGCGCGCCGAGCGGCACGTCCGCGACGAGCCGCCGACGGACGGCCTCGGCGACGGTCGAGCGCACGCGTTGCAGCCAGTCGTCATCGCTCGTGCTCGGCTCGGCGGGCTCGAGCGTCCAGTACGGCTCGATGCGTTCGCCGCCGCCCTCGGCGACGAGGATGTGCCCAGGCGGGACTTTGCGGATGCCGCGCAGCGCGGTGCCGTTGCCCGGGACGTACTGCAGCGCGAGATACGCGTCGAGCGCTTCGAGGTCGACGTCGCGCGTGATCCCGGGCAGGCGCAAGAGCGCCGTCAGCTCCGATGCGAACGCCAGCGTCCCGTCGTCGAGCCGCGTCCACAGCAACGGCTTCTTGCCGAGCCGGTCGCGCGCGAGCACCAGCCGCTCCCGTGTCGCGTCCCACAGCGCGAGCGCGAACATCCCATGCAACCGCGAGACGAACTGCGGGCCGCTCTCCTCGTAGAGGTGGGGCAGAACGGGCGTATCGCCCGTGCCGCGGACGTCGTGACCGCGCAGCTGCTCACGGAGCTGCCGAAAGTTGTACGCCTCGCCGTTGAATACGGCGGTGACGTCGCCGCCCTCGTTCGTGACCGGCTGGTAGCCGGTGTCGAGATCGAGCACCTTCAATCGCTGGTGGCCGAGCACGCAAGGCCCGAAGGCATCCGTCGAGCCTTCGTCGGGACCGCGATGCACGAGCGCGGCACGCATCGTGTCGACGAGCTCGGGATTTGGTGCACCCGTCGGCGAATAGAGTCCGGCGATGCCGCACACGGACTCAATACTGCACGGGCGATATGCCGTCGTCTCGTGTCATGTGGAACGGCCGCTCGACAACGAGGTCTGGCGACGCTTCGCGCGGCTGCAGCGGCGGCGGCCGGGCCGGTTCGCCATCGCCGCGCTGATGCGGCCGCCCGGCGCGGGCGAGGACGCCGAGCTCTGGCTCGAGCGCGCGCGCGAGGCGCAGGCGCTGGCGCCGCTCGGGCTGCACACGCACTGGACGGCACCGGACCACGCGCGGCCCAGCGGCGGCGATCCGGCGGCGCTCGTGCGCGAGCAGGGCGAGTGGCTGCGCGCGGCAGGGCTGGAGATGGAGTTCTTCTGCGGAGGCGGCTGGTATTTCGACGCCGACGTCGCGCGCGCCGTCGCCGATCTCGGCTACACCGACTGCACCGCGACCGCGTTCCGGCCCACGTACCTCGAACCGGGCGCGCCGCACCTGCAGCTGGAGGAGCCCGCCTGGCTCGACGTCGGCGACGGCCGGCGACTGCTCGAGCTGCCGACGACTCACTCGATCGGGATGCTCGCGCGCGGGGCGCTCGCGCCGTTCCGGCGTCAGGTCGTGCATGCGTACTTCCACGACACCGATCTGCTCGACCGTCGTCGGACGGCGGCGTTGCGGGTCGGTCTCACGTTCCTGTCGCTGAAACGGACCGCGACGAGCCTCGCCGAGCTTCAGCGCGGTTTGCGCCCGACGAAGACGATGTCGTTCGCGAACAGCCGCGCCTGAAGCGGCACCAGTCGACCGGCGACGAAGTGCAACTCGACGTCGTCGAAGCCGGCGAGCAGCGCGCGCAGCTTGTCAGGCGAGAACATCTGCAGATGCGTCGGGTCGTCCTCGGGCCGGCGGCCGGCCAGGAACCGGAGGCGGTTCTTCACCCGGTAGGCATTCGGCACGGAGCCGACGAGCGTGCCGCCGGGGCGTAGGACGCGGCGGGCCTCGTCGAGCGTGCGCGCCGGGTCCCGGAGGTGCTCCAAAACCTCGCCGGCGACGACGACGTCGAAGCTCGCGTCCGGGAAGTCGAGCGGCTGGTCGAGGTCGGCCCACTGCGTCTCGATGCCGAGCTTCTCCGCCTCCACAAGGGCATCGCGGTCGGCGTCGACGCCGACGATCTCGTTCCCGCTCGCATACGCCTGCGTGAGTGCGCCGTCACGGCACCCGAGGTCGAGGACGCGCCGGCCGGGCCCGCCGACGTAGCGCGGGAACAGCGCACGGCGCTCGGGTCCCGCGAACACGAAGCCGCGCCCTCGCTCGGCGCGGTTGTGCTCTGCGTAGCGGTCGCTGAGGTCTTCGAGGCTCACGTACGGACGCGTCGCGCGAGCACCGCGAGGGCCGCTGCCGCGAGGATGCAGAGCAGGAAGTCCCACGGCACGCGATAGCGGGTCACGCCGACGAAGATCATCGCGACGACAGTTTCATACGCGAGCAGGAGCAGCGTCAGCGCGGCGAACGCGCGCGGCACGAAAAACAGGCCGGCGGCCGCGAGGACGTAGAGCGGGACCACGAACAGGGGCTCGCTCGACGTCCGCAGCGTGTCGAGCCAGGTGTTCTCGCCCGGACGCCCACCCGTTTCCACGACCGACGGCTGCCAGAGCATCTGTCCGGAGAGCAACGCGAGCCTCGCCTTCTCGCCCGGATGGTCGAACCAGAAGGCATGCGCCTTGTGCTGGAAGAAGCGCATCTGCGCGCACTCGTCCACCGGTGTGTAGACGCCGGTAGCCCGGTAGCGCTCATACACGTCCTCGGGTGTCGGCGGCGCGCCGGGATAGGGCGGGACCGCGTCGATCCAGCCGCCGTGCGTGAGCGTGTCGTAGGTGTTCGCGTTGTTCGCCTTCCAGAGCGCGCGGCCGTCCGTGGTCACGGCGACGCAGCCGACCGAGACGCGGTTGCGCACGAGCCACGGCGTCACCGTCAGGGCTGCGACGCCGAGGATCGCGACCGCGAGGACGGCAGCGCGCCGGTCGACGCCGACCCGTGCAACGACGTATGCCGCGATGAGTAGTGGCAGCGCGGCCAGGCGCACGTTCCCCAGGATCCCGAGACCGAGCGCGAGGCCCAGCAGCGCCGCGATCCGCGCGGACGGCCGGGCGCTGACGGCGAGCGTCAGCAGCACGATGGCGGCCGCGAGAAAGTGGTCGAGGATCTCGCGGTTGAGGTGGACGTCGTGCCAGACGAGGTAGGGGTGCAGCGACGCGAGTGCGGCTGCGACGAGCCCGACTGCGGGTGACGCAACGCGCCGGCCGATCTCGTACACGAGGAAAGCCGTCGCGATGGCGACGAGGATCTGCGCGATCCCCACGACCTCCCAGTGCCGACCGAAGATCCAGTACAGCGGCACGAGGAAGAACCCGTACAGGGGCTGCGTATATGCGGACGGATGCCCCGCGACGAAGCCGTACGTCCCGGAGGCGATGAACGTCCGGGCGAAGTCGTCGCTCTTGTCGGTGAAGGCAGTGAGGATGTCGCTGCGCTCGACTCCGAGTGCAATCAGGCGCGGAACGGCGACGATCACCGCGAGCACGGCATACGACAGGCGGCGGCTCACCGCGACGGAGCGTAGCCGGGGCCTCGGAAAAGCCCGGAAGTAGACTGCGCCGATGAGCACGAAGCCGGCGGCGCGGACTGCGGAGGAGCGCCCGGCTCCTCCTGTCGAGGACATCAGGTCGGCGCGGCCGTACATCTTCTCCCGCACGACGCTCGTCGCGGTCGTCCGACGCTTGGTCAGCATCGCCGCACTCGTGACGCTCGATCTCGTCGGGCTCGTGATCGGGCTCTATGTCGCCTTGATCCTGCGCGAGCTGTATCTGGGTCAATGGCCGCCGCTGTGGGGCATCGTCTGGCACACCGAGACGGACTGGTTGCCGTTCCTGACGGTGATCACCGTCTTGGTCTTCTGGGTCGGCGGTCTTTACCGTCGGCGCGAGCTGCGCGCGGGTCTCGGGCAGATCGTGTTCTCCCTGATCCTCGTCGCGCTGATCACGCTCGCGTTCGGCCTCGGCACGGGGTACCACTTCACGACGTACGGCTTGACGCCCACGGCCCTGGTGGTGACGGCGTGCTTCATCGGGCTGTTGCGCTCGAGCTACGACGTGCTCACGCGCGACGTCCTGCGCATCGCCGGTGTGCGGCGCCGCGCGGTGCTCGTCGGCGCCGGCGAGCAGCTGACGGAGCTACGCCGCACGCTCGGCTCCGAGCGCAGCGGCATCAGGTACGAGTTCGTCCGCTCGCTCGCACCGGCGGAGCTCGACACCGTCCCGCTCGTCCTGCGCGACCAGGACGTGCACGAGCTCATCGTCGCGGACGGGAGCTTCACCGAGCGCCAGCTGCTGGAGCTGGTGGAAGACGCGCACGGGTTCGGCGTGAAGGTGAAGATCGCGCCGCGAACGACCGAGCTGCTGCTGCAGCGCGCCGAGTACATCCCCGGCGCAGGCGCGCCGCTCTTCGAGCTGCGCCCGCCGGCGCTCGCGGGCTGGGAGTGGGCCGTCAAGCGCTCCTTCGACATCGTCGTCTCGGCGCTCGTAATCGTCGTCGGGTCGCCGCTGTGGGCGGCGATCGCGGCGGCGATCAAGCTCAACTCACGCGGGCCGGTGTTCTACCGCGACGAGCGCATCGGCCTCGGGCAGCGCTCGTTCGGGATGATGAAGTTTCGGACGATGTATGCCGACGCGGCAGCGCGTCAGGCGGCGCTGGAAGTCGCGAACGAGGCATCGGGCCCGCTGTTCAAGATCAAGGACGACCCGCGCGTGACGCGTGTCGGGCGCGTGTTGCGACGCTTCTCGCTGGACGAGCTGCCACAGGTGCTGAACGTCCTGTGGGGCGAGATG
This sequence comes from Gaiellaceae bacterium, assembly GCA_045806365.1. Taxonomy (GTDB): domain Bacteria; phylum Actinomycetota; class Thermoleophilia; order Gaiellales; family Gaiellaceae; genus 3-1-20CM-4-69-9. The sequence goes on along the minus strand of JBJMJL010000030.1, from coordinate 20,707 downwards.
TCGCTCGTCGGGCCGCGGCCGCTGCCGATTCGCGACTACGAGCAGCTCGAGCCCTGGCACCGCAAGCGCTACCTCGTGCTGCCGGGGATGACCGGCCTCTGGCAGGTGTCGGGCCGCATCGACCTCAGCTTCGACGATCTCGTCCGGCTCGACTTCTACTACATCGAGAACTGGTCGATCTGGCTCGACATCACCATCCTCGCGAAGACGTTGCCGGCCGTGTTGGCCAGCCGGGGAGCGTACTGACGCCCGCGGAGCCCTAGCGCGGCGGCCTGCGTACCAGCTGCGTCAGTCCGAGCGGGCTCGTCGCCGCGACACGCACGACGAAGCCCCGTCTGACGAGCTTGCCGCGGCCGTCACGGCCGTTCCAGAGCACGCTGACGGCGCCGGCCTGACGCGCGCCGGCGGCGAGCGTGCGCAGGATGCCGCCGGCGCCGGTCTCGACGGTCACGCGGACGGTGGCGGCGCGCGTCAACGTGAAATCGACGCGGCGTGCATTCCGTGCGACGCGCACGAAGCCGAGCGTGTTGTCCAGCGTGAATGCGCGATCGTCGCTCGAGATCTGGCCGGCGTCGTCGGTCGCGGTGACGTTCCAGTGGTAGCGGCCCTCGGGCGCGCCGAGCCCGTCCCACGAGAGCTTGTGGCGACCGGGCTGCTTGAGCCCGGCGTCGAGCTCGCGCGCGATCCCGTCCGGACCGACCACCTTCGCGCTCACGGTTGCCGGGCGAACGAGCTTGTAGGAGAGCGACTCCAAGTCGCCGAGACCGTCCTGGTTCGGCGAGAGTGTCGACGGGACCGGAGGCGCGTACACGCCCGTGTAGGCGATCACGAATGCGTTGCTGACAGGACGCTCGCCGGACGGGTCGGAAGGGCGGTTGAGCACCTTGCCGTCGAATGCGATCGTCGTCGACCCGCCGGAGTCGAGCGCGTAGGCGGTGACACAGCCGAGCGACACGAGTGTCCGCGCGAGGTCCCAGTTCGTGATCCCGATGCTCCAGCCGCGGCGACGCCCGTCGACGGCGACCATCACGATCGCTCCGTCCGCGCGCTGACCGATCGCAGTGCGCGGGTTGCGACCGTGCAGCTGCAAGTACGTCAGGGCTTCGCCCGCGTTGAAGATCGGTTTTCCGTTCCTGACGAGCGTTGGCCCGGAGCTGAGGGCGCCCGTCACGGAAGCCCACTCGTTCGGCAGCGGTATGCGTACGGTGACCGGCGTTCCCGGCGACAGCGCCTGCAGCGGCCTTGTTGCCGTTCCGCGCGCGACGAGCACCGCGCCGTCGGGGGGAACGGCGACACTGGCGCCGGGCAGGATCGACGTGACCGTCCCGGCCAGATCCGTGCGCGGCACGGTCGGCGGAAACGGCTGGAGGACGACGGTCGTTCCTTTGACCTTTGGTGTTACGTCGCCCCAGACCGGTGTGAACAGCGCCGCGGCGTTGGTGCGCGGCGACTCGTTGAGCTGCGACACCGGGTACCAGACGTTGTCCGGCCCGTGCCACCGCGCAAACCACGGCACGCGATCCGCGTGCAAGATCGCGCTCGTGTCGATCCCGACGGCAGCGCGGCCGAGCGCGGATTGATGCTCGACGACACCGGAACGAATCTGCAACCCGCTAGGCCAGCCACGGGTCCAGTGGAAGAAGTCGCCGTTCACGCCGACGGTCGTCATCTGCGCCGAAACGCTCCGCTGCATGGATGACAGCGTCTCGCGCCCGACGATCGTTCCGTTCGAGAGGAGCGGCGTCAGCGAGTAGAGCCCCAGCGGCTTCGGCGCCGTGACGACGTACATCACCATCGGGCCCGCCGACGTCCACCGCAGAATGCGCTCGTAGGTGACGCCCGGCATAAGCTGCGTCGGCCGCGCCGCGGCCGGCGCCGCGAACAGCAGCGCAACGAGGACGACGACGAGAACTGTGCGACGCATACGACCCCGCCTCACGCTAGCGCACACGACGGCGATCCTCGCCGCAGTTGTCTTTCTCTTTACAAGCGTCGGCGGAAACGCCGCCACTCGGCGGCACGACCGTCCGGTGCCGATCCTCATGTACCACGTGATTGCGGTGCCGCCCGCAAGGGTCGCGCTTCCGGAGCTCTTCGTGCGCCCAGCCGACTTCGCCGCGCAGATGAGCTGGCTCGCGGCGCACGGCTTCCACGCCGTGACACTGCATCAGGTGTACGAGTACTGGCTGCGTGGAGCGGCGCTCCCGTCTCAGCCGATCGTGCTCTCGTTCGACGACGGCACGCTCGGCCAGCACATGCATGCGTTGCCGGTCCTCCGCAGGCTCCACTGGCCGGGTGTGCTGAACCTGAAGGTGAACGCCCTCGAGTCGCGGTACACGATGCCCGCGTGGCGTGTGCGCGAGCTGCTCGCCGCCGGCTGGGAGCTCGACGCGCACACGATCACGCACCCCGACCTCACCCGCGTCGGCGACGCACAGCTGTGGCGCGAGGTGCACGGCTCGCGCATCGCGCTCCGGCGGCTCTTCCACGTGCCGGTCGACTTCTTCTGCTATCCGTCGGGGCGCTACGACGCGCGCGTGGTCGCCGCCGTGCGCCGCGCCGGGTATCTCGGTGCGACGACGACCAACTACGACCTCGCGCGGCCCCGCGATCCCTACACGCTCGGCCGCATCCGCGTCAACGGCTCGGACGGCCTCAACGGCTTCGCCCGGAAGCTGCAGAGTCTGACCCGGTAGCCATACTGAGCCGGATGGCCGCGGCGCCGAAGATCCTCGCTGTCGCGTCGGCGACCGACCTCGACTTCCGCTACGGCTGCACGCCCGCGTGGTGGCAGATCTGGAAGGGGCTCTACGAAGTCGGCGCGGACCTGATCGTGACGCCGTACCGTGGACGCGCGGTCGAATCCCCCTGGTGGCGGACGGCGCCCAACCCGCTCTACCGCGAGGCCGAGCTGTTCGCTGGTGCGCGCGGATTCGCCGCGCGGCTGAAGGGCGACACGCTGCTGCGGCGCGCGGAGGCCCAGCCGGAGGACACACTCGGCGACAAGGTGACCCGCGAGGCGATCTGGCGGTACGTGACGCCGCGCTGGCAGCGGCATCTCGAGCGCATCCTCGAGCGTGAGCGCGATGTCGCCGCCGTGATCGTCTTCACCGTGCCCATGGCGCACCTGCGCGGCGTTCCGACGCATCTGCGCGAGCGGTACGGGGTGCCCGTCGTCTTCTACGACGGCGACGTGCCGATGAGCCTGCCGGAGTTCGGCGGCATGGACACCGGCTTCAACTACTACCACGGTGCCGATCCGTCCGAGTACGACCTGGTGCTGTCGAACTCCGAGGGCGGGCTCGAGCGCCTGCGCGAGCTCGGCGCGCGCCGCGCGGAGGCGGTGTTCTGGGCTGCCGACCCGGAGCTCTTCCAGCCGGCCCCCGTCGAGAAGGAGCACGACGTCTTCTTCTACGGCTACGGCGACAAGTTCCGCCGCGAGTGGATGCAGGCGCTGATCGGCGAGCCGAGCCGCGCCGATGCCGACATCGGCTTCGCAGTCGGCGGTGAGGATTTCCGCGGGGACATCGGCAGTGCGCGCGAGATCGGCGACGTGCCGTTCAACGTCTTTGCCCAGGCGATCTCGCGCGCCCGCATCAATCTCAACATCACGCGCCGGTCTCACGCGACGGTGTACGCATCGTCGACGTGCAGGCCGTTCGAGCTCGCTGCGTGCGGCGCCGCCGTCGTGTCGAACCCGCATGAAGGGATCGAGCGCTGGTTCGACGTCGGCTCGGAGGTACGTGTCGTCTCGTCCGCGGAGGAAGCGCTCGCGACGTACCGCGAGCTGCTCGCCGATCCCGGCGCAGCCGAAGCGATGGGCCGACGCGCACGCGAGCGCGTCCTCGACGAGCACACGTACGCGCACCGTGCGCGCCAGATCCTCGAGCTGGTCGGCCTCGGCGCACCGGTGGGCGCCCGTGGCTGACCAGCTCGCCGAGCTCAGGCGCATAGCGATCGTTCCGGCGCTGAACGAGGAGGAGACGGTCGGCCGCGTGATCGACGAGATTCGCGCCTTCGATCCGGGCTTCGACGTCGTCGTCGTCGACGACGGCTCGACCGACCGCACCGCCGGGATGGCGGCCGACCGTGGCGCCCACGTCCTGCGGCTGCCGTTCAACCTCGGCATCGGCGGCGCGATGCAGACCGGCTACCGCTTTGCGTTCGAGCACAGCTACGACATCGCCGTGCAGATCGACGGCGACGGTCAACACGACCCGCAACAGCTCCCGGCAATCCTCGGCCCGGTTCTCGACGGCGCGGCGGATCTCTGCGTCGGCTCCCGCTTCGCCGGCGAGAGCCCCTACCGCTCGTCGTTCGCACGTCGAGTCGGGATTCGCATCTTCGCGGGCGTCGTGTCCGCCGTCGTCCGGCAGAAGCTCACCGACACGACCTCGGGTTTCCGCGCCGTCAACCGGAGAGGCATTGCGCTTTTCGCCGCCGACTACCCGCACGACTATCCGGAAGTCGAGGCGACCGTCATGTGCGTGAAGCACAAGCTGCGCCTCGTCGAGGTGCCGGTCGCGATGCGCGAGCGCGGCGGCGGCGCTTCGTCCATCACGGCCCTCCGCTCCATCTATTACATGGCGAAGGTCCTGCTGGCGATCTTCGTCGGCCTGTTTCGCCGCTACGCCGTCCCACTCGAGGAGGAACATCGATGACACCGCTTCCCGTCTCGGTCGCCGCCGCGATCGCCTCGTTCCTGCTGCTCGTCGTCGTGTTCGAGCTGATCCGGTCGCGGCGCCTACGCGAGCGCTACGCGCTGCTGTGGCTGCTGACCGGCGTCGTCTTGCTGGCGCTGTCGCTGTGGCGCGACGGGCTCAACACGATCGCCGGCTGGTTCGGGGTCGAGACGTATCCGCCGGCGATCCTCGGCGCGATCGGCGCGCTCTTCATCCTCATCGTGCTGCTGCACTACTCGACGGTGATCTCGCGCCTCTCGGACCAGAACACGATCCTGGCCCAGCGCCTCGCCCTGCTGGAGCAGCAGCTTCGCGAGGGAAGTTGAGCGTGTCGGGCTACCCGGTGCGGACTGCGGCGGGCCGACTGACGACGTAGACGTCGCCGAGGCTCGGGTCGTTCAGCCAGTTCGCGGAGACCCCGATTCGGTACGTCCAGTTCCCGGGAGGGGGATGGTCGACGAACGTCGTCGAGCGCGTCACCCCGATCGCGTCCGAGTAAAGACGGCAATCGTCTGCGGCGTTGTTGAGCCGGCCGCCGCAGGCGACGTCGTTCCGGTCCCTCCGATAGATGCGGTAGAAGACCGCGCCGCCGCTCGGCGACGATCCGTGCCACGACAGATGCACGCCGTCGGTCTGCGGCACCGCGCGAGCTTGGATGTCCTTCGAGACCGGGATCAGGCTGATGTCGAGCTGCACGGCGTGGCGGCCGCCGTCGTGGAGCGGGGGAACGGCCGCGACGACCGCGAGCGGCACGACTGCGAAGACCAGCGCCGCCGCTGCCACGCAGATCGTGAGAGCTCGCGGAGAGAGCCATGGCGCCGCCGCGGCGGGGCGCACTCGAACGCCGGGCACGAGCAGCACCGTCGCGGCTGCGAGCAGCGCATATGCCGGATAGCCAGGCATGAAGAGGCGGAAGAAGCTGGCGTCGTCGATGCCGCCCAGGACGTAGGTCCCCTTGACGAGCAGGTACGCGATGAACCACGTGCCGACGAGGAGGAACCCGCGCAGCGACCGGAGCAGCAGCGCGACGCATCCAGCCAGCGGCAGGAACTCGATCACTCGCGACGCCCAGAAGTGCTCGCGCAGGCCCAGGACGACCTGGTGGAGGTGCTCCCAGCTGTTCAGCTCGGGTGAATGCACGCGGTCGAGCAGTCCCCCGACGCCGCCGGCCAGGCGGACCGGCTCGGCCGGCGCGGCGGCGAGCTCGCCGAGCCCGCGGTACTTCCAGAGCGCGAGCGTCAGCAGCGCCGGCGCGAGGCCGGCCGCGAACGGCAGCAGCTGACGCCACCGCGCGACGAGCAGCAGCACGGCGGGCGCGAAGAGGAAGAGGGAGTTCGATGGTTTGATCGCGATGGCATACCCGGCGGCGAGCCCCGCGAGGACCGGCGACTGCCAGCCGGCCTCGTCGACCGCGCGCAGCGCGAAGTACGCCGCGACGATCAGCCCGACGGTCGAGGGAAAGTCGGGCACCGACGCGAGGCCGAGTGCCTGTGAGAGCGTCAGCTCGGTGTACTTCTGGTGGTAGCCGGGCTGCACGGTGAGTATCCCGACGTAGGGAAGTGCGATCCAGACGGCCGCAGCGAAGTAGCCGAAGACGCGGCCGGCAATCCGCGCGCCGATGCCGTAGATGCAGAGCAGCGCGACGGGGAGCAGCACGAGCGTGTTGAGCTGGACGATCGCCGGCAGCGCAGAGACCAGGTTCGGGCCGACGAATGCGGCGACCGGCGCGAGCAGCATGGACCACCCGTATCCGACGAGGGCGCGGGGCAGGTGGCCGTGTGCGATCACGTCGGCGCCGCTGTAGTGCCACAGCTGGTCGCCTCCGGCGTAGTAGAGCCACCGGTTGTGCTGGACGGTGAGCGCCAGCGCCAGCACGGCGATCCACTGCACGAGAATGAGCGTCCCGAGGACGTACAACGGACGCACGTCGGCGACGACGCGCCACCACCTGCGCGCGCGTTCCGCGGCACCGTCGAAACGGGTCGGCGCTGCCGCCGTTTGGGAGGTCACGCGGGAGCGGCGGCGCCGGCGTGCTCGCGATACCACGCGGCGGTGCGCTCGAGACCTTCGCGGAGCGGCGTCCGCGCCTCGAATCCGAACAGCTCGCGCGCGCGGGACGCGTCGACGCTCCGCCGCGGTTGCCCGTTCGGCATCGACGCATCCCACACGACCTTGCCGCGGAAGCCGACGACGTCGGCAACCAGCTCGGCGAGCTCGCGGATCGAGATCTCCTTGCCGGCGCCGAGGTTGACCGGCTCAGGGCCGTCATAGCGTTCCGCCGCTCGCACGAGCCCGTCGACGCAGTCCTCGACGTAGAGAAACTCGCGTGTCGGCGAGCCGTCGCCCCACAGCACCACCTCGTCGCGCCCGTCCGACATCTTGCGGATCAGGTCGGCGATGACGTGCGCGTTCGTCTCGTGGAAGTTGTCTCGCGGCCCGTAGAGATTCGCGGGAAGAAGGAAGATCGCGTTCGTGCCGTACTGCTCGCGGTACGCCTGCGCGCCGACGAGGACGGACTTCTTCGCGACGCCGTACGGCGCGTTGGTCTCCTCCGGGTAGCCGTTCCAGAGATCCTTCTCGCGGAACGGAATCGGCACGAACTTCGGGTACGCGCAGACCGTGCCGGTGAGCACGAGCTTGCGGACGCCGGCGAGCCGCGCCTGTTCGAGAACGTGCGCGCCCATCAGCAGGTTCGCGTACCAGTAGCGGCCCGGGTTGGCGCGATTGGCTCCGATGCCGCCGACCTCGGCGGCGAGGTGGAAGACGAGCTCGGGGCGCGCGTCAGCGAAGAGCCGCGCCGTGTCGTCCGCCTGCGTCAGGTCGTAGTCGGCCTGGCGGACAACGAAGACGTCGTGCCCGTCCTGCTGTAGCCGCTCGACGAGATGCGAGCCGAGAAAGCCGCCGCCTCCGGTGACGACGGTCTTCATGCGGGCGCCTTCGCCGCCGTCAGCCAGTCGACCCGTCCGATCCAGCGGTCCCGGTTCGCCGCATACCACGCGATCGTCTGCGCGACGCCGTCCTCCCACGAGGTGCGGGGCTCCCAGCCCGTCTCGCGGTTGAGCTTCTCGTAGCCGACGCGCAGTGCCATGACCTCGCTCGCTCCCGGCCGGAAGCGCTCGGCCGTCGACACGACCTCCCGCTCGTTCCAGTAGCCCTGCTCGCGACCCACGCGCAGGACCAGGTCGACCCAGTCACGCATCGAGATGTTCGTTCCCTGGCCGTAAACGTAGAGATCGCCGGGGATTCCGCGCGCGGCGACAGTGAGATGCCCGCGCACGCCGTCCGTGCAGAAGCAGAAGTCACGCATCGGGTCGAGCTGCCCGAGCTCGATCGTCTCCCGCGTCAGCGCCTGCGTGATGATCGTCCCCGTGACGTAGCGGGGGTTCTGGCGCGGCCCGTAGTTGTTGAACATCCGCGTGACGACGCCCGGCACGCCGAACGCGTCGTGGTAGTTCATCGTCAGGAAATCCGCTGCAACCTTCGACGTCGCGTACACGGACTTCGGGTTGATCGGCGAGCGCTCGTGCAGGATCAGCCCGCCCTCGTCGTCGAAGTCGTGGTGGTGCGCGACCGCTTCGCGCACGTTGCCGTACTCCTCCGACGTGCCGGCCGTGTCGAACTTCTCCAGCTCGAGCCCGTGGTCGACGACCGACTGCAGCAGGTTCAGCGTGCCGAGCGTGTTCGCCATGAAGGTCTCGTACGGCCGGTGCCAAGACTCGCCGACGTGCGCCTGTGCGCCGAGGTGGAAGACGTACGGCTTGTCCGGCGCGTCCACGAGCTCCTTGACGAGATAGTCGACCGAGGTCTTGTCGGTCAGGTCGGCGAAGTGCACGCGGATGCGCTCGCGGAGGCCGCCGATGTTGTTGAGCGCGCCGCTCGACGTCGCACGCACGAACGCGTGCACGTCGGCATCGAGCTGGACGAGCGCATCGGTGAGATGTGAGCCCATGAAGCCGTCGGCGCCGGTGACGAGACAGGTGCGGCCGGAGAAGTAGTCGGCGAAGTCACGTCGCAGGTCGGCGACGCTCTCGTCTGTCCAGGTGGAGTCTTGTCGGTCTGATTTCATGCAGCGGTGTCCGCCGACGAGCCGACGAAGCGTAGCCCGGCACGCGGCCGGAGCGCGGTTCGTAGCGGCGCCCTTACAGGACTTTCATATGTGATGCTCAGCTTCGCGGGCGCGCTCGCCGGCGCGTTCCTGGCTCACAAGTTCGGACGCAACCTCGAGACGGACGGCTTCCTGGCCGCCTACGGCGTCTACCTCGTCCTCGTCCTCGGCGCCCAGGCCTTCCGGATGGTCGTCGTCCCCGACCTGACCCGCGCGGAGGTCGAAGGGCGGCTCGGAGCGGAGTTCCGCGCGTACGTGCTCGCGTTCCTCGCCGTCGCCGTCCCCGCGACCATCCTCACGGTGGTGTTCGCCGACCTCTTCGGCGAGCTCGTGACCGGCCGCCTGCCGGAGACTTCTGCCGAGGTGGCCGCGTCTTCGCTGCCATGGCTCGTGCCGGCGGCCTTCCTGCAGCTCCTCGCGGCGCTCGCGGCGAGCGCGCTCGCGGCGCGTGACAGCTATCTGCCGGCGGCCGCGGGCTTTGCGGTTGGCGGCATCGCCGGCCTCGTCTTCTTCGTGGTCGCTGCCGACGCGCACGGCCTCGTCTCGTTGGCATGGGGATTGACGCTGAATGGGGTCGTCGCCGTCGCGCTGCCGGCCGCGGCGCTGCTCCTGCGCGGCAGCCGAGTGCGGCGGCACCGAAACGTGCCGTTGCGTCTGCGCTTCCGGCTGTGGCAGTTGCTGTACGGCGCAGCCGTCCCCCTGGCGATGCAGGGCCTGTACGCCCTCGCGCTGCGCTTCGCCGCCGCCACGGGGGAGGGCAGCGTGACGTCGCTGTCGTACGCCTACCTCCTTGCCGGCATGTTCACGAGCGCGACGGCGTTCTCGCTTTCGTTGATCGCGGCGGCTCCACTGACGCGCCGTGGCGTCGACGCCGACAGCGCCGCCGAGCACGTCGTGCACTCGGCGTGGATCTCGCTCGCGCTCGTCGGCGCGGCGGCGGGACTGGTCGCGCTCGTCGGCGGCCGCGTCGTCACCGCCCTGTTGGGCGATGCGTACGCGGGCGACGTCGGCGAGGAGCTCGGGCGCCTCGTCGTCTACCTGTCGCCGTGGATGATCGCGAGCGCCGCGTTCTCGATCACATATCCCCTGATGTTCGTCATGCACCGGACACGCTGGCTGATCCCCGTCGCGACGGCGGGCGTAGCGCTCGACATCCCGATCTCGATCGTCGCTCGGGAGCTCTGGGGGCTGACCGGCGTCACCGTCGCGCTCGGGGTCGCGGCGTCGCTGCTCGTGATCGGGCTGATGGCGTCTCTGTCGCTCCGCATGCTGAAGTTGTCCGTCCTCGGTCTCGCGCGGCTGTCCGTGCTGGTCGGCGCGGCGACCGCGCTCGCGTTCGGCGGCGCCTCGCTCGTCCTTTCCGCGATCCCCGCGGCCGCCGCCGGCCTGGCGCTGTACGCCCTGCTCCTGCTCGCGATGCGCGAGCTCGGCCTCGCTCAGGCGTGGCAGTACGTCCGCGCCCTGCACTGACAGACGCGCCCCGTAGAATCATCGGAATGTCCGGGCCGGAAGCGCAAAACCCGGCGCCTGCAGGGACTTCCGCGCCGGACGACATCGACGTCGCCGATCTCTTCGAGCGTCTTCGCGAAGAGCTTCGTCGCGGCGCCGGACACGGCGGTTCCCGAAGCGACTTCGCCGCTGATCGCGCGCTCGCCGAGCGCTTCTGGCCGGTCACCGCCGAACGCGACGCCGGCGGCGGCCCGAAGGGCTTGCTCAAGCGCATCCTACGCAAGCTGATGCGCTGGTACGTCGAGCCGCTCGCGGCGGATCAGCGCCTGTACAACAGCTCGCTGCTGAAGCTCGTCGACGACCTGTCCGAGCGCCTCGACGACACGAGTGCGGCGCGCGCCGAAGCGGAGCGGCTCGTGCGCGAGCTCGAGGAGCGGCTCACGCGCGTCGAGCGGCGCGGGAGGGCGACCGGCGGGCCTGCTGTTGCGCCTGCGACCGTTGCCGCGCAGTCGTCCGCGGCGGCGGTCCCCGATTACTTCGCCTATGAGAGCCGGATGCGCGGGAGCGTCGAGGCGATCCGTGAGCGGCAGCGTCCGTACGTCGTCGACTTCCGCGACGCCGCGCCGGTGCTCGACGTCGGGTGCGGGCGCGGCGAGCTCGTCCGCCTCCTGCGCGACGCGGGAATCGAAGCCCGCGGCATCGACGCGGACGCCGACATGGTCGCCTACGCACGGGGCGAAGGGCTCGACGTCGAGCAGGCGGACGCGGTCGACTATCTCGCCCGTCTTCCGGACGTCTCCCTCGGCGGCATCTTCATGGGGCAGGTCGTCGAGCACCTCCCGCCGAATGTGCTGGTGCACGCACTCGAGCTTGCGGCGCAGAAGCTGCAGCCCGGCGGTCTCCTCGTGGCGGAGACCATCAATCCTCTGTCGCCGATCGCGTTGCGCAACTACTACGCCGACCTGACACATTCGCAGCCGCTCGTACCGGAGACATTGGCGCTGCTCGCGCGGCAGGCCGGGTTCGCGACGACGGACGTTCGCTTCCTGAACGAGCCGGCCGACCGGTTGACCGAGCCCGACGATCCGGTGATCGCCGCGAACGTGCGCCGTTTGAACGAGCTGCTGTTTGCGCCGCTCGACTACGCGCTCGTCGCGCGCACGGCGGCCGATGCGTAGTCACGAAACGTTTGCAATCGCGTCACAGACACGACACAACTTCGTTCATAGAGTGTTGGTGGGCGGGAGCGGTGGGCCCCGGCAACACGCGCGTGTACCTCTTAAGGACGACTCGTGAGAATCGCTGTCTGCGCCCCGCAGGTGCCGTTCGCGCGCGGCGGGGCCGAGATCTTCGCGGACGACCTCGTCGCCGAGCTGCGCGTGCGTGGACACGAGAGCGACCTCGTCACGGTTCCGTACAAGTGGTATCCCGGCGAGCGCGTCCTGTCGCAGGCGTTCCTCTGGCGGCTGCTCGACCTGACCGAGGCCGACGGCCGGCCGATCGAGCTGGTGATCGCGACGAAGTTCCCGTCGTACGCGGTTCGCCACCCGAACAAGGTCGTCTGGCTCCTGCATCAGTTCCGCCAGGCGTACGAGCTCGATCGCACCGACCTCGGCCAGTTCGGCGAAAGCGCGGAAGAGCGGGCGGCGCGGCGCGCCGTCCATCGTCTCGACCGCGTCGCGCTCGGCGAGGCGCGGAAGCTGTTCGCGACGTCGCGCAACGTCGCCGACCGCATCGAGCGCTCGACCGGCCTCCGCGCGGAAGTGATGCCGCACCCGCCGCAGGAGCTGCCGTACCGGACGGAGAGCTATGACGACTTCGTCCTGTCCGTCGGACGGCTCGACCGCGCCAAGCGACACGACCTGCTGCTCGACGCGCTCGCGGCCGACTCCACGTTGCGCTGTGTGATCGTCGGCGACGGCCCCGACCGCGAACGACTCGAGCGTGTCGCCGCGCAGCACGGCCTCGACGGACGTGCACAGTTCGCGGGCCGCGTGGACGAGGAAGAGCTCGCCGCGCTCTACGGCCGCTGCCTCGCCGTCTATTACGCACCGGTCGACGAAGACTTCGGGATGGTCCCGTACGAAGCGTTTCTCTCGGAGAAGCCGGTCGTCACGACGACGGATGCCGGCGGGCCGCTCGAAGTCGTCGCCGATCGTCGCACCGGGCTCGTCTGCGAGCCGCGTGCTGCCGCGCTGGCCGAAGCATGCTCGTGGCTGCGCGCGCACGTCGACGACGCGAAGGCGTGGGGGCGTGCGGGCAAGGAGATCGCGCGGCGCGTGTCGTGGGACGAGACGATCCAGCGCCTGCTCGCGTGAGAGTCGCGTACTACTCGCCGCTCCCGCCCGAGCGGTCTGGCATCGCCGACTACTCGGCTCTGTTGCTGCCCGCCCTCGAGCAGCTCGTGGAGGTCGACGTCGTCCGGCGCGGGCGGACACGGCCCGTCGCGGCGGACGTCGCCCTCTACCACGTCGGCAACGACCCGGAAGCCCACGGCTGGATCGTCGACGCGCTGCGCCGCCGGCCCGGTGTGGTCGTCCTGCACGAGTTCGTCCTGCATCACCTCGTCGCCGGGCTCACGATTGGCCGCAAAGACGGGCCGGGCTATCTCGCGGCGATGGAGCGCGACGCCGGCGTCCCCGGCCGCCTGGTCGCGCACGGGGTGCTCGACGGCCGCGTCGCGCCGCCGTGGGAGACGCGGCCCGACGAGTTCCCGCTCACGCGCGAGGTGCTGGACCTCGCAACCGCGCTGATCGTGCACTCGCACTACGTCGAGAGCGAGGCGGAGCAAGCCGGCTTCTCGGGGCCGATCTGGCGTATCCCGCATCCGGCGTGGCCGACGCCGACCGTCGAGCCGGCGCAGGTCGACGGCCGGCCGGTCTTCGGTTGCTTCGGCCACCTGAACGCGAGCAAGCGCATCCCACAGCTCCTCGAGGCCTTCGCCGTCGTGCGCCGGCGCCATCCGAATGCGAAGCTGCTGCTCGTCGGCCCGGCCTCGCCGCGGTTCGATGCGAAGCGGCTCGTCGGCGAAGGCGTCGAGCGCATCGACTACGTCGACGAACAACGGCTGTGGTCGCTGGTGGCGGCCTGCGACGCGTGCATCTCGCTGCGCGCGCCGACGATGGGCGAGACATCGGGCAGCGTCATCCGCGCGCTGTCGCTCGGTCGCCCGCTCGTCGTCAGCGACTTCGGCTCGTTCTCCGAGCTTCCCGACGACGTGGCGCTGAAGATCCCGGTCGACGAGGACGAGATTCCGGCCCTGGCAACCGCCCTCGAGTTGCTCGCGTCGAGCGAGCCGACACAGCTCGCGATGAGCGACGCCGCCCGCTCGTATGTGGCGCGGGAGCACGACCTCGGGCGCGTCGCCCATGAGTACGCGGCTGCGCTCGAAGAGGCGGCCGGTGGCGCAGCGGTCGCCGACGCAGTCGTCGCCGACGTCGCGCGCGCCGCGGCCGAGATCGGCATCGAGCCCGGAACACCCTTCGCGGCCGAGCTCTCCGGCCGCCTCGACGAGCTCGGGCTCGCACGGAACGGCCGCCCCGAACCGGCGCCCCCGGTGCCGCGCAGCAGGCTGGCGCGGATTCCGCCCTGGGTGTGGCTCGTCGCGCTCGTCGTCTTCTCGGCGCTGTTTCGCTACGGGCTCTCGCGCCGTGTCGTCGCCCCGTGGATCATGGTCGACGAGCTCATCTATTCCGAGCTGGCGAAGAGCTTCGCCGCGACCGGGCACTTCCTGATCCGCGACGTCCACCACGGAGGCTACGGCGTCGTCTATCCGCTGCTGATCGCGCCGGCGTGGCGCGCGTTCGCAGCCGTCCCCGACGCGTATGCCGCCGCGAAGACGATCGGCTCCGTGCTCATGTCACTCACGGCGATCCCGGTGTACTTCCTGGCCCGGCGGCTCCTGGCGCCGCCCTGGTCGCTCCTCGCCGCCGCGCTCGCAGTCGCGGTGCCTTCGATGATCTACACCGGAACGTTGATGACGGAGACGGTCTTCTATCCCGTCTTCGCCTGCGCCGCGCTCGCGCTCGTCCTTGCGCTCGAGCGGCCGACGGCCGCACGGCAGCTGGTTCTGCTCCTGCTGTGCCTGCTCGCCTTCCTGACACGGTCGCAGGCAGTCGCGCTGGTTCCGGCCGCCGCGACCGCGCCGCTCCTCCTCGCGTGGCTCGACCGGCGGCGCCTCGCGCGTGCCATCGCGGAGTTCCGCGTGCTGTACGCCGCTCTCGTCGCGGCGCTCTTCGGCGTGCTCGTCGTGCAGCTCGCGCGCGGACGGTCGCCGTTCGACGTGCTCGGCAGCTACAGCGTCACCGGGGACGCGAGCTACCACCCCGGCCAGGTCTTGAAGTGGCTCCTGTACCACGTCGCCGAGCTCGACCTCTATCTCGGGATCGTTCCGTTCGCCGCTCTGCTTCTGCTCGCCTCGATGGGGCGCGCGCTCGACCGCCCGCTTCGCGTGTTCCTCGCCGCGACGCTGCCGCTCACCGCCTGGTTGCTGCTCGAGGTGGCGGCGTTCGCGTCGGCGTGGTCCCCCCGCGTGGAGGAGCGCAACATGTTCTACGTCGCACCGCTGTTCCTGGTCGCTTTGCTCGCCTGGATCGCGCGCGGCCTGCCGCGGCCGGCCCTGGCGACGGCGCTCGCAGCGGTCGCGGCTGCCGCGCTGCCGGGGGCGCTTCCCTACCACCGGCTGATCGACACGTCGGCTGAGTCGGACACGCTCGCGCTCATGCCGCTGTGGTGGCTCCACGAGGTTGCCTTCAACCTCGACACGGTCGGTGTGGCGGTGGTCGCCGCGGCAGCCGCGCTCGGCGCCGTCTTCCTCACGATCTCGCCGCGCTTCGCGCTCGTGCTGCCGGCGCTCGTCTTCGCGTGGTTCGCGTTCACGACTGAGCGGCTCGAGCGATTCGACCACGGCTTCCCGAAGGCGTCGGTCGGCGCGCTCTACCAGGGGATCACCGCGTCGCGGCGAGATTGGATCGACGCGACCGTCGGCCGTGACGCCGACGTTGCCTTCGTCGATGCGAACCGCGACCCGACCCAGCAGCCGCTCACGCTCTGGGAGAACGAGTTCTACAACCGCAGCGTCGGGCCCGTGTACGACCTCGGTGGGAACTCGAGCGGAGGCCTGCCGGTCACCACCGTGCGCGAACGGGACGACGGCGTGCTCGTGCGCCCGGATGGGACGCCGGTCAGCCACGACTATGTGCTCGCGTCGAGCTCGCTGCCGCTCGCCGGCGAGGTGGTCGGCCAGGACGACCTCCGCGGCATGGTGCTCCGGCGCACCGGTGGCACAGTCGGAATCGCCCAGCGGGTCAGCGGCACGTACGGTGACGGGTGGTCAGGCCCGCAGGTCACATACACGCGGCTCCGTTGCACCGGCGGCAGCGTGACCGCCACGGTCGCGAGCGACGTCCACCTGTTCTCACGGCCGCAACGGATCAGCGCCGCCGGTCGGAGCATGACGTTCGCGCCCGGCGATGTCGGGCGCCTGACCGTTCCGCTGCGTCCGCGCAACGGCGTTTGCCGTGTGACGTTCGCCGTGTCGCCGACGGCCGTCCCGGCGCTCGTCGAGCACGGCAATGCGGACACGCGCGAGCTCGGTGCGCGCTTCGTCGAGTTCGCATACCGCGCTCCGTGAGGATCGCGTACGACGTCACGCCGCTCTCGCATCCCCGCACCGGCGTCGGCAACTACATCCTCGGGGCACTCAGAGGGATGCTCGAAGCGGACCCGACGGTCGACGTCGTGGCGTTCGGCCCCGTCAGCGTCCGTGGCCGCAAGCTGCTCGAGGATGCGCTCGCAGGTCTCGACGTCGAGCGGCGGATCGTCACGGTGCCGTTCGCGCACGCGACTCGTCGCGCGTGGGGGATGCTCCGCCGCCCGCCGGCGGAGCGGTTCCTCGACGAGTTCGACGTTCTGCACTTCAGCGACTGGATGCGTCCGCCGCAGTGGTCGGGACTGCGCGCGACGATGATCCACGACCTCGGCCCGCTCCACTTTCCAGAGCACCTTCACGCACGCACAGTGCGCATGCACAGGGCCACCGCCCGCGAGGCGCCGAACTGCGACGTCGTCTTCGTGAACTCGGAGTTCACCGCGCGCGATGCCGCCGAACGGGCCGACGTGCCGCGCGAGCGGATTCGCGTCGCGTACCCCGGCGTCGGCCCGGAGTTCTCACCCGAGGGCGCGAGCTCCGAGACCGGCTCGCCGTACGTCTTCACGACGGCGACCGGCGATTGGAGAAAGAACCTCGAGACGCTGCGAGCGGCACGGACGCCGCACCGGCTGATCGCCTTGGCGGACGTCGGCTACGTCGACGGACGCGAGCTCGCAGCGCTCTATCGCGGCGCGTCTGCCTTCGTCTATCCGTCGCGCTTCGAGGGATTCGGGATTCCCGTCGTCGAGGCGATGGCGTGCGGGACGCCCTGCGTGGTGTCCGCGCATCCGTCGCTGGACGAGGCGTCGGGCGATGCCGCCGTCCGTGTCGATCCGGAGAGCGCGGACGGGATCGCCGCCGGAATCGAGGAGGCGCTCGAGCGGACAGACGAGCTCGTCGAGCGCGGCTTCGCGCACGCCCGCCGCTTCACGTGGCTCGAGACGGGCCGCGTTCACCTGCAGAGCTACGCTGACGCGCTGTGATTCGCGTCGCGATCGACGTCTCGCCGCTCGTGCAGACACGCGCCGGCACGGCCCGCTACCTGAAGGCGCTGTTGCGGGAGCTGCGCGCCCGCGACGACGTCGAGCCGCAAACGCGCTCCTTCGGCAGCGCCGGCCGCGCGTCGACGCTCGCGCGCGACGGCTTCTGGTACCCGGTCGTACTGGGGCGCGAGCAAAAGGCCGATGTCCTCCACTGCCCGACCTACCGCGGTCCGCTGCGTCCGGCCCGTCCGCTCGTCGTCACCGTCCACGACCTCGCGGTGTTTCGCCATCCCCGTGCTTTCAACCGCTGGACGCGAACCTACAGCCCGCGGGTCGTACCCCGTGTGCTCGGGGGTGCGACGCGCGTCATCGCCGTCTCCGAGTTCACCCGCCGTGAGCTCATCAGCGTGCTGCGCGTCCCCGACGACAAGATCCGCGTCGTCCCGAACGGCGTCGAAGACGAGTTCACAGACAACGGTCCGGCAGCCGAAGGCGAGTACGTTCTCGCCGTCGGCACGCTCGAGCCACGCAAGAATCTCGCCCGTCTCGTGGACGCTGCCCGGCGCAGCGACGTCGAGCTGCGCGTCGTCGGCGCGCGGGGCTGGGGTGGGGTCGACGTCGGCGGCAACGGCGTACGCTGGCTCGGGGAGGTCGACGACGCCGAGCTCGCGCGCCTCTACCGTGGCGCGCTCTGCGTGGCGTATCCGTCGCTCTACGAGGGCTTCGGCATTCCGGTCCTCGAAGCGATGGCGTGTGGAACTCCGGTCGTCACGACGCGCGGGACGGCCATGGAGGAAATCGCCGACGGCGCGGCCGTTCTGGTCGACACGAGCGATCCCGCCGAGATCGCCGCCGGCATCGAACGCGCGGCGTCGGAGCGCGAGAGCCTCGTCACGCGCGGGCTCGCGCGTGCGCGTGCGTTCCGGTGGGATGCGGTCGCGGACGCGACCGTCGGTGTCTACCGCGAGGCCGCTGCGTGAGCGAGCCGCTCGTCCTCGTCGACGGCGACGTGCTCGGACGCCGGCGAACGGGCGACGAGACCTACATCAGGCAGTTGCTCGGAGCGCTGCCTGCCGTTGCAGACGGCCTGCGGATCGGGGCGATCGTCCGCGACGCGACGCTCGCCCCGGAGGGCGTCGAGGCGTTCGTTCTGCCCGCGCGCTCGCAGGAGCTGCGGATGGCCGTCGGCGCGCCGCGGCTGCTGCGGCGCGTGCGGCCGGCGCTTGCGCACTTCGTGCACTCGCTGCCGCTCCACTGCCCTGCGCCGGCTGTGCTCACGGTGCAGGACCTGTCCTGGGAACGGGATCCGAGCGTATTCGGCCGCTGGGACCTGGTGACGTTCAAGCTGTTCGTGCGCACATCGGTGCGGCGTGCCCGTCACGTCTTCGCCATCTCCGAGCGCACGAAGCGCGATCTCGTCGAGGTCTACGGGACGCCCGAGGCGAAGATCACGGTGACGCCGCTCGCGCCGGACGCGGCGTTCCGACCGGCGAGCGAGCACGACTCCTTCCTGCTGTTCGTCAGCGCGATCGAGCCGCGCAAGCAGCCGCTCGCCGCTGTCGACGCAGCCAATGCGGTGGGGCGCAAGCTGGTGGTCGTCGGCCCGGCGAAGGATGCGGAGCTCGCGGCCGAGCTTCGGCGGCGCGGCGCCGACGTACGTGGGTATGTCCCCAAGGAGGAGCTCGTCCGGCTGTACCAGACAGCCGCGTGCCTGGTCTTTCCCTCGCGCTACGAGGGCTTCGGCCTGCCCGTTGTCGAGGCCATGGCGTGCGGAACGCCGGTCGTCGCGGCGCCGGAGCCCGCCCTGCAGGAAGTCGCGGGCGACGCGGCGATCTTCAGCGACGATCTCGCCGAAGGGGTCCGGCGCGCGCTTGCCGAGCGTGAGCGTCTGTCCGCGGCCGGCCTCCAACGAGTCAAGGCGTTCTCCTGGAGCGAGACAGCGCGCGCGACGGCCGACGTCTACCGCAAGCTGCTCGCCGCGTGAAGGTCTCGGGGATCTTCGTCGTCACCGGGCCGGGCGAGGCGGAGATGCTGCGCGACTCGCTGCCGGCGCTGCATGCGCAGGTCGAAGAGCTGGTCGTCGTCGCGAATGGGCGAGGGAGCCGTCCTAACGCGCTTCCGCCCGGCGTGCGAGTCATCGAGAACGACCGCCCGCTCGGGTTCTCCGCCAACGTCAACAAGGGCATTGCGGCGACGACCGGCGAGTACGTGGTCATCTCGAACCCCGACGCGGTCCCGGAGGAGAACTGCGTCGCCGAGCTCGCGAAGTTCGCCGAGACTCGTCCGCGCTGCGGGATTGCGGGGCCGAAGATGCTCAACCTCGACGGCACGCTGCAGGCGTCCCGCCGGAGCTTCCCGACGATCGGCGGCACGATCGTCAGGCGCACGCCGCTGCGCAAGCTGTTCCCGCCGCTGCGCTGGCAGCGGCGCCACTATCTGCTCGACGCGCCGACGGCGGAGCCCGTGCAGGTGGACACGATGCTCGGAGCGTTCCTGCTCATGCGGCGCACGATGCTCGAGCAGATCGGAGGCTGGGACGCCGGCTACAAGCTCTACGTCGAGGACATCGACCTGAGCTACCGCGCGATGAGGGCCGGGTGGGAGCGCTGGTGGGTGCCGACCGCCGTCGTACGGCACGAGTACCAAGCGGTGATCGACAAGCACTTCTTCACGCGGCGCAACCTGTGGCACCTGCACGCGATGCTTCGCTTCTTGCGCAAGCACCCAGAGCGTCTGTTCGCGTTGCGGTGAGCTGGACCGAGACCGCGTATGCGGACCCGCGCGCGTATCTGGCGCACCGGGCAGAGCTGACCCGTTCGCTCGGGCCGTCGCTCGAGACCGGCGATACCGTCCTCGACCTCGCGTGCGGCGACGGCGGGCTGGCGGATTACCTGCCGGGGCTTCGCTACCTCGGCGTCGACGCCAGTCCCGAGATGGTCGAATCGGCCCGCAAGCGTGGCCGCACCGTTGTGCTCGGCGACCTGAACGATTACGAGCCTTCGGAGCGCGTGGCCGCGACGACGTGCTTCCGCGCGATCTACTACGCACGCGACCGTCTCGACTTCTTCCGACGCGTCGCGGGCTACACCGAGGACAAGCTCGTCTTCGACCTGAACCCGCGCCAGTACCGCGTCGACGACGTGCGCAGCGATCTGCGTGCCGCGGGCTTCGACCACGTCGAGCTACGGCCGTTCTTCTCGCCCCAACGGTTCTCCCTCCCGCGTCCGTTGGCCGCGTCGCTGCACGCGCTCGAGCGCAGCGGGCCGCTCGCCCGCGCGTTGCTGGCGGTCCGCTTCAGCTACTTGTGCGCGGCCTTTCGCGGTGGCAAGTAGGCATAGGCGATCTTCGCGCCGAGCTCGCGCGCGTCGCTCGTCGTCTGCGGCGACAGCTCGCTCGGCCGAAACGTCGGTGCGACGGTCACCTCGACGCGGAAGGTCGGGCCCGGAATGGGCAAGGTGACGCGCTTCTCCCGCTTGGTGTGGATCTGGAAGCGTTTCACGACGGCAGGCTCCCCCACGTGCGGCTGTATGTCGTCACCGATCACGACGGGCCCGACCTTGACCGTCACGTTGCCGTACTTGTCCGGCCCGCCCCATTCGCGCCGTGAGACGACGACGCGGACACGGCCGCCCTTGGCCGGGGTGGTCTCCTGGGCAAAGTGGGTGTAGGCGCTGGACGGGCCGGACCAGCCGTCCGCATACAACCCGGTGACGAACGAGCGCAGGCGCAGCGGCGGCGCGACGCGCACCAGCCGCCACTTCTGCAGCGAGCCGCCGGCCACGTGCTCGTGGGTCGCGACGACCTTCCCGACGACGTCCATGCCGCCCTCCTCGACGAC
>JBJMJL010000029.1:0-38582 GCA_045806365.1 Gaiellaceae bacterium | reverse complement strand
TCGCCGATGTCCATCCCGAGCAGGCCGAGGTTGCGGTGGTACTCCACGCGGGCGAGGTCGAAGTAGGGGAGATACCGGCCGTAGTAGACGATTCCCTGCGCGTCGGTGTCGGAAAAGCCGACGCGCGTCTGGGCCGAGAACCTGAACGGCGGCTTTTCCTTCAGCTCCTGATCACCTCGAGCACCTCGTCGCGCTTGCGCT
Organism: Gaiellaceae bacterium; assembly: GCA_045806365.1. Lineage (GTDB taxonomy): Bacteria > Actinomycetota > Thermoleophilia > Gaiellales > Gaiellaceae > 3-1-20CM-4-69-9. The sequence goes on along the minus strand of JBJMJL010000029.1, from coordinate 38,381 downwards.
CCATCAGCTCCGGCGAGAGCGCTTCGAGGTTGAGGCGCAGCAGCGGCTCCGTGTTCGAGGGGCGGACGTTCATGTGCCAGTCACCGGACGTGACCGAAAGGCCGTCGAGGTGCGAGACCTCGCCCTCGCCGCCGAAGCGCTCCTTCAGCTCCTGCAGCTTGAGGGCGACGTCCGACACCGGCGTGTTCAGCTCACCGGTGATGAAGTAGCGGTCGCGGTAGGAGCGGAGGATCTCCGACAGCTGCTCGCCGCGCTTCGACAGCAGCTCGAGCATGAGCAGGCACGGAACGACGCCGGAATCCGCCTGCGAGAAGTCGCGGAAGTAGTAGTGGCCGGACACCTCGCCGCCGAACACAGCGCCTTCCTCGCGCATGCGGTGCTTGAAGAACGCGTGCCCGACGCGGTTTTCGAGCGGCACGCCGCCGGCTCGCTCGATCGTCTCGGGCACCGCCCAGCTCGCGCGGACGTCGTAGATGACCTTGCCACCGGTTTCCTTCTCCAGGATCGACTCGGCCAGAAGCGCGGTGACGAAGTCGCCGGGCACGAAGTCGCCGGTGTCGTCGACGAAGAAGCAACGGTCGGCGTCGCCGTCGAAGGCGACGCCGAGATCGGCGCGCTCCTCCGTCACCTTGCGCACGATGAACTCGCGGTTCTCGGGCAGCAGCGGATTGGGCTCGTGGTTCGGGAACGAGCCGTCCGGCTCGAAGTAGCAGCGCACGGTGTCGATCGGAAGCCGCTCGAGCACGGGCGGCAGCATCGCGCCGGCCATTCCGTTCGCCGCGTCGATCACCACGCGCAGCGGCTTCACCACCTCGACGTCGATGAAGGACAGCACACGGTCGACGAAGCCCGGCCAGATGTCCTCCTTCGTCACGGCCCCAACGGGACGTGTCTCCTGTCTGGCACCAGACACTGCTCGCGCGCGGATGTCCAAGAGTCCCGAGTCTCCGCCGACCGGCAGCGCGCCGCGGCGGACGATCTTCATGCCCGTGTACTCCTTCGGGTTGTGCGACGCCGTCACTGCGATGCCGCCGTCGAGGCCGAGCTCGCCGACGGCGAAATAGACCATCTCCGTTCCGACCAGGCCAAGGTCGACCACGTCCGAGCCGGCGTCGGCGGCGCCGCGCATGACGGCGTCGGCCATCACGGGCGACGACAGGCGCATGTCGCGGCCCACGGCGATCCGCCGCGGTTCGAACTCGTCGACGTATGCGCGCCCGATCAGGTACGCGCCCTCCTCGTCGAGCTCGTCGGGATAGATCCCTCGCACGTCGTACGCCTTGAAGACCTTCGGGTCGAGCACGCGAGGATGCTACTCGCGCTGCCGCGCGATAAGGCGTTCGAATCGACCTCGTGTAGGTGCAAAGACGTGTTACAAACGCCCGGCGAGGTCGTACAGCGAGGGGAGGCGTTCTTGAAGACGTTGGTAACAGCATGCGTCGCGCTGGCCGCGGCGGTCATGGCGTCAACCGCAACGGCGGCGCCGTGGTCGTCCAGCGTCACGTTCACGAACACGGTCGTCAGCAGCCCCGTCGACGGCGGCGGCTATCCCGTGCCCCCGGGCGCGACTCGCCCGGAACCAGGGACATGCGGTCCGCAGCACCTGAACTCGAATCACTCGGAGTCGTGGCTCGCAGTCCGGCCCGGCACGGAGAGCATCATCGGGGTCTCCAAGTTCTTCGTCGGGCCGTGGAGCACTTTCTACAACTTCCATCTCGGCAGCTTCACGATCCTCGGCGGCGCTGCGGTCGCCACGAACCAGGTGCAGGGCTACGAGTGCACGACAGTCGGCACGCAGGACATGCCGCCGAGCTGGACGAACAACACCGACCCGAACGTCGACTTCGACACGACCGGCCGCGCCTACCAGACGACGCTGCCGTTCAACGCATTCTGGGCGGGCGGAATGCATCCGAACGGCGAGATCGACGTCTCGTATTCAGACGACATGGGTCGCCACTGGACGAAGGCCAACGGCGGGGTCGCGCTCGACAACACCAACAACCAGAACAGCGTCACGTTCGGTCACGTCGAGGACAAGCAGTGGATCGCCGTGAATCACATCGCGGGCAACATCTACCAGGATCACGTCTACGCGATGTGGACGACGTTCAACGGCGCGAACGGCAACGGCAAGATCATGGTTGCGGTGTCGCGTAACCGAGGCGCGACGTTCTCCAAGGCCGTGCAGCTCTCGACGCCGTCCGAGACGACGCCGGGTAACACCTATGTCTACCCGTCGATCGGGCCGGAAGGGACGGTCTACGTCGCGTTCATCGGCGGGTTCGACCTCAACAAGAACAAGGTCGGCCATGTCTACGTCACGAAGTCGACGGACGACGGAAAGACGTGGACGCCGTTCGTCATCGCGGCCAGTCCGATCGAGAATCCGAACGGCTTCTTCGCGAACACGAAGTTTCGTGACGGGATCATCGAGAACTTCGCCGCGAGCCCGACGCATCCGGGACACGCTTACCTGACGTACGAAAACTGGGACCCGGCGGCCGGGACGTCCGACGTCTACTTCACGCAGACCGTGAACGGCGGCTTCACGTGGTCGCCGCCGGTGCGCGTAAACGACGACGCGAACACCGGCTCCACGGACCAGTTCCAGCCGTCGGTAGCGGCGAACGGTAATGCGGTCGCAGTCGCGTTCTACGACCGGCGGGCTGCCTGCCCGAACGACTCTTCGATCCTGGCGGAGCATCGCGGCGACGCGAATACGTGCATCGCGGTATCGCTACAGGCCTATCGCGACACCGGGTCTGCAGCCGGCGCGCAGCCGATCGGCTCGAACGTCGAGATCTCGAGCTTCGAGTGGGACCCGGATCAGCCGGGGCAGAAGCTCGGCGGCATCAGCCAGTACCCCTGTGCGGGTCACAACGATCCGTGCCCCAGAGGGCGGGGCTTCATCGGTGACTACTTCGGCCTGGCGATCTCCGGGCGGAACATCTACACCCTTTCCGTGACGACGCACTATCCGCAGAGCACGGAAGGAACGGACGTCTACTACCAGCAACAGGTCCTGGCGACGGTTCCGCGCTCGGCTTTCGGTCTTTAAAGCGTGCAAAGGTGGAGGGCCGCGTGATGCGGCCCTCCACTTAGCCGCCGGCCGTGTCGTATTCGATGTGGAGGAGGGGGGCGCCGGTTGGTTTGACTTCGTAGGCGCGGGCGGTGCGGTGGCCGCTGCCGGTGATGATCAGTGAGAGGGCGTTGCCGGCGGCCCAGCTGGGGCGGTTGGTGATTTCGCGGATGATGTTGGCGAGGTCGGGGGTGCGTTGGTTGGCGCCGACTTCGCTGACGAGTGTCCAGGGGGCGGGCGCCCAGTTGGTGCTGGCTGTGGTGCGGGGTCGGGCGCTGATGTTGTTGGCGGTGGTGGTGTAGGCGGCGGCGTTGTCGGCGGCTTCGCCTTGCAGGACGAGGCTGGTGGGGTCGCTCTGTGCTTCGTCGGCTTCGAATTGGACGTAGGCGCGGCTGATCGTGGCGCCGCGGGGGACGGTCACGTTGGCGAAGCGGATCCCGACCCTTTGGTTGTTGCCGTCGAAGACGAGCTCGAGGTCGGAGCTGGTCAGCGACATCGCCCCGGTCGCCGATTCCTCGGCGTCGTCGGCGCCGGCCGCGACGCGCCGCTCCAGGGTGGAGGCGCCCGGCGGCGGCGCCGGCTGCACCGTCACCTGCACCGTGTCGGCCGCGCTCAACTCGCCGTCGCCGGCGGCCAGGCGCAGCACATACGTGCCGGCCGCGCTGAAGCTCGCGCGCGTGTCCACCGCCGCCGCGTTCGCAAACGAGACCGTGCCCGGCCCGCTGTCCACCGTCCACGCCGTCGTCACCGCAGCAGGCGGGCTCGGCAACCCGTCATCGCTGACCGTCGCGTCCAACCCCGCATCCGCCGGCAACGTCACCGACAGATCCACCCCCGCATCCACCCGCGGCGCCGTATTCGCCGGCGGCGGGCCGCCCCCGCTCGACTCGAACGCGCCGAGATCGGGCTTGCTGCCCATGTACGCCGACGCGGGCAGATCGAGGACGGTCTCGCCTCGCCACTGGAAGAAGGCGGTGCCGGCGTCGATTGCGGGGCTGCCGGCCTGAAGCGTCCAGTCGGCGGCGAGCTTCGGGTCGGCGAGCACGAACGTCGTCGCGTCGACGACGGTGTCCTCGTAGTTCAGCCCGTTGCTCCAGAACAGGTTGTAGGCGCTGATCGAGTTCGTCCCGACGCGGCGGAGCGCGCTCAGCGCCGTCCCGGTGAAGATGTTGTTGAGGTCGATCGTGTTGCCGCCGCCGACGACTCCGTAGTGCTCGTTCGTGAAGGTGTCGTTGAGGACGTAGACGCGCTCTTCGAGCTGTGCGCCGCTGTAGTCCTCGTTCGTGTTCTGGTCGGGCATGCACGCGATCGCCGCCTTGCGCTGCTGCGTGAACAGGTTGTGCTCGATCCGGATGATGCGGCTGGACGCTCCCGGAGAGTCGATCAGCTGGATGCCGTCGGAGTCGTTGTGGATGAACTTGTTGCCGCTGACCTCGGTGGTCAGCATCGCGCCGGTGTACGGGTAGAGCCGGAACTCGATGCCGTCGTCGCCGTTGTCGCGAATCGTGTTGTTGACGATGCGCACGTCGACGGCGTTATTGAGGTCGATCCCGTCGTCCGTGTTGTTGACGAAGACGTTGTCGCTGAACGTGCCGCCCGAGCCGTTGCCGAAGTCCGCACCGTCCTCGTTCGCAGTGAGCACCGAGTGAGAGATGTTCACGCGCGCGTTGCCGCGTACGCCGTCGCCGGCTGTCCCGCCCGAAACCGTCAGGCCGACCACGGCGCTCCCGCTCGTCCGCGAGCCGAACTCGATCACGACGTTGCCGGCGCACCCCGGCGCGCCGCCGCAGTAGCCGGGCGTGAAGCCGTTGACGATCGTCTGGTCGACGAGAGCCGGATCGGACGTCGTGTAGTACCGCGAGGCGATCGTCAGCGCCTTGTCCTGGATCCACACGCCCCCCTGATACGTGCCGGGCGCGAGCACGATGACGTCGCCGCTCGCCGCGGCGCTGACCGCCGCCTGCAGCGTCGGATAGTCGGCGGGGACGTTGATGACGGTCGCGGAACTCGCGTTGGCGATCGCCCGGTGTGCGCCCGCGACGCTGACGGTTCCGAAGGTCAGCCCGACGATGAGCGACGCTGCCGCAAGCGTTCGCTTCTTCCTCATCTGTGCCTCCGCCGCATAGGAGTCCCTCGCCGCCGCCGCCCGATCGCTCGTTCCCCGAGAACCATATGCCTGCGGCTTGTAAAAGAGAAGCCCCCGCCGTCGCATCAACCCCGGCGCCTAGAATTTCCTTGTGGAGCGCAAGCTCGCAACAGTTATGTTCGCGGATCTGGTCGGGTCGACCGAGTTCGTCTCGGCCCAGGATCCGGAGATCACGCGCCGCCGCGTGACGGCGTTCTTCGACGCCGTCTCCGGCTGCATCGAGACGCACGGCGGGACCGTCGAGAAGTTCGCCGGCGACGCGGTCATGGCCGCATTCGGGATCCCTCAGGCACACGAGGACGACGCCGAGCGGGCCATTCGCGCGGCGCTCGGGATCATCGAGAACATCGCCGAGCTCGGCGTCGACGCCCGCGTCGGCATCGAGGCCGGCGAGGTGGTCGTCGACGAGACGGATTCGACCTTCGCCACCGGCGAGGCCGTCAACGTGGCGGCGCGCCTGCAGCAGGCGGCTGGAGCGGGCGAGATCTTGATCGGCGAAGCCGCACACCGCCTCACGCTCGGCCGCGTCGAGGCGAAGAACGTCGGGCCGCTCGAGCTGCGCGGGTTCCGCCGCCCGATTGCCGCCTATCGCGCCGTCGCGGCGGTCGACGGCCGCCCGCAGGCGGCATCGGTTTCCGCGCCGTTCATTGGGCGCGACTCCGAGCTCGAGCTGCTGGAGAACACGTTGGCGCGGACAATCCGCGACCGGCGTCCGCACGTCTTCACGATCTACGGCGAGCCCGGCGTCGGCAAGAGCCGTCTGCTGCGCGAGTTCCTCGCGGGTGTCGAGGGCGCCACGATCCTCTCGGGTCGCGCACTGCCCTACGGCGAGGGCGTCACCTACTGGCCGCTCGCCGAGATGGTCAAGGCTGCCGCGGGCATCACGGACGACGACCCGATGGAGACGGCGAAGCAGAAGCTGATCGAGTGCTGCGGTGACGAGGCGATCGCCGAGCTCCTGGGTCTCGCCTCCGGCGTGATGGAAGCCGTCGAAGGCGAGCGCGGCCAGCCGGAGATCGCGTGGGCGGCGCGCGAGTTCGTCGACGAGCTCGCCGACGTGCAGCCGCTGGTGATGGTCTTCGAGGACATCCACTGGGCGGAGGAGCCGCTGCTCGAGCTGATCGACCACCTCGCGCAGTGGGTGCGCGAGCGTTCGCTGCTCATCGTCTGTCTCGCTCGGCCCGAGCTGCTCGACGTCCGCCCGGGGTGGGGCGGTGGCCGCATCCGTTCGACCGCGATCGAGCTCGAGCCGCTCGCGCGCGAGGAGAGCGAGGCGCTGGCGGAGGCGCTACTCGCGCAGCACGACATCTCGGAGAAGGTCACTGCGAGGCTGCTCGAGAAGACGGAAGGGAATCCGCTGTTCGTCGAGGAGACGGTGCGGATGCTGCTCGAGGAAGGCGCCGACGGCCGCGACCGCATCCCCGACACGCTGCAGGCGCTGATCGGCGCGCGCATCGACCGGCTGCCCGCCGGAGAGAAGATCCTGCTCCAGCGCGGATCGGTGATCGGGCGCACGTTCTGGGCGGGGGCTGTCGATTCGCTTTCGCCCGAGTACGACGCCGACGAGCTCGAGGACATGCTCGACGACCTGCTCCTGCGCGACCTGATCACGCGGCAGGAGCGCTCGACCATCACCGGGGAGACTGCTTACCGGTTCAAGCATGTGCTCATCCGCGAGGTCGCGTACGCGGGGTTGTCGAAGTCGAGCCGCGCCGAGTACCACACCCGCTTTGCGGAATGGCTGCGCGAGAAGGCGGACAAGGAACTGCTCGAGATCCGCGCGTACCACCTCGACCAGGCGTGCACGCTCTACGCCGAGCTCGACGGCGCTCCGCCGGCCGAGCTCGCCAAGACCGCCGCGAAGGCGCTGCAGGCCGCGGGCAAGCGCGCGCTCGCGCTCGAGTCGAACCAGTCGGCGCGCAAGCTGCTGCTGAGGTCGTTCGAGCTCGAACCGACGCTCGAGCGCCGCTACCTCGCCGCGCGCGCGGCGTCACAGCTCGGCGACCTTCGCGTCGTGCAGGAGGAGATGGCCGTCGTCGCCGAGGAAGCGGCCGCCGCCGGCGCACGCGACCTGCAGACGCGTGCACTCACACATCTCGCCGAGACCGCGTCTTCGCTCGACGGCGAGCTCGCCCGCGCGGCGGAGCTGGCCGACGAGGCACTGGCCGTCGTCGAAGAGGACGACCACGAGGGCCGGTTCTTCGCGCTCGACCGCCGCGCGCGTGTGGCGCGCTGGATTGGACGCCTGGGCGAGGCCGAGGAGTTCGAGCAGCAGGCGCTCGAACAGGCACGAGCCGCCGGGCGGAAGGACCAGGAAGCCCGTGCGGCCCTACAGCTCGCCGGCATCCACATCGGGCGCATGGAAGAGGCGAAGGCCGCACCGCTGATCGAGCGCGCGCTCGAGCTGGCAGAGCACAGCGGCAGCATCGTTGCACGCGCGAGCGCGGCTTCCTCGAAGGCGCAGCTGCTGCGCGTGCAGGGCGACTACGAAGGTGCGGTCGGCTGGTACACGAAAGCGCTCGAGCTGTATCGCGAGGCCGCGTCTGTCGCGGACATCGCCTGGACGAGCCGGCACCTGGGCATCGTCGCATGGGAACGAGGCGATCCACAGAAGGCCGAGAAGCTCCTGCGCGAATCGATTCGCCTACTCGCGCCGATGCGCGAGCGCGGCACGCTGTGTGAGAGCCAGCGCTATCTCGCGCAGCTGCTGCTCGAGCAGGGCCGCGTCGACGAGGCGGAAAAGTACGCGCTCGCCGCGCGCGAGACCGTCAGCCCGGAGGACACGGTGTCACGCGCGACGACGCGTGTCGCGCTCGCGCAGGTGCGCGCGGCGCAGGCTCGTCACGAGGAAGCGGAGACGCTCTTCGCGGAGGCGCTCGAGATCGTCGGCGGCGCAGAGCACTGCCGCATCCTGCTCGACGTGCTCCCGCCCTACGCGGACTTCCTGCGGGGCCTTGCGCGGACGGACGAAGCCGCCGAGCTCGAAGCGCGGCTGGCCGAGCGCGTCCCGACGGCGGCATAGAGCTCCGCCCGGATCGCCTCGTCCGACGCGAGGTCCGGCGATTCCGTGATCACCGTCGCCGGACGCTCGAACTGCGCGAGCGCCTCACCGAGCGGTGCGGCGCGCAGCGTCCCCTCGCCGTACGACAGGTGCTTCGTCTCGTTGCGGTTCGCGAAGGCGATGTCCGAGAAGTGGATGTGGAACGCCGCGCCGGGCGCGAGCACCCGATCGGCGCCGGCCAGGATCGCAGCGAACGCGGTGGTGTCGGTGAAGCCGCCGTCGGTCACGGCGTGGAGGTGCGCGAAGTCGAGCACCGGGCGAACCCAGCCGCAGCGCGAGGCGATCGCGAAGACGTCCTCGGCGGTGCCGAGCTCGCGCACGCGGCCCATGATCTCCACGCCGAACGGCACTGCGCGGTCCTTCTTCTCCAGCCGCTCGCGCAGCTCGCCGAGCTGCTCGACGACCGAATCGACCGCGGCCTCGCGCTCGCGGCCGAGCAGGAAGCCCGGGTGGAAGACGACGACCTCGGCGCCTGCGGCCTTCGCGATGCCGGCGGAGTGGTCGAGCATCCCGACCGCCATGTTCAGCTTCTTGCCGCGCTCGGCGTGTCCCATGAAGCCGGCGATCGGCGCGTGGACGGAGAGGACGATGTCGGCGTCGCGTGCGAGCTCGCCGAAGCGCTCGGCCCACGGGTAGTCCATCCAGAACTTGCCCTCGAAGTCGATCTCGCAGGCGGTGAAGCCGCGCTCCTGCAGGAGGCCGATCGCCTCCTCCGGGCTCTCGCGGGAGGGCACGCGCGCCGGGCCGTAGTGGAGCTGGGCCACGCCGGCCACGGTAACGGATGCCGTCCGATCCCCCTCCTAACCTCGCTGCATGGCCAAGAAGCCGTCACGTATCGATTTGCTCGAGCTCGACATCGACCTCCGTCTGACCGACCTCTGGCGCGAGGCGGGGGAGATCACCGAGTGGAATCTCGACGTCGTGGCGGCGTTCATGCGCGCCGCGTACGGCAAGGGCTACTGCGACGCGCTCACGGAAGACGCGCCGGGGTCGCTCTGCCACGACCACGGCTACCGGATTCCCGCCCGCCGCCCGGCCCCGGCGCACGACTGACGAACCGTAAAATGCCGGTGTGCCCGGGAAGCGCAGCCCTGCGCGCCTGATCGTCGCGCTTTCGGTCGCGGCCGTGCTGGCCGTCTTCCTGGTGTACACGTCCTTCGCCGGCGGGACGCCCTCGCTCCAGCCGAGCCAGCTGGCCGGCCACGACGGGCGCGTCTCACTGCGCGGGATCGTCGTCGGACCTGTGACAGGCGACGCGCACCGCGGCGGGCTTCACTTCCGGCTGCGCGACCGCGACGGGCGCGCCATCACGCCCGTCGAGTACCGCGGCTCCGTTCCCGACCTGTTCAAGGCCGGCCGGGAGGTCGTCGTCGACGGGCGGATGGGCGTGGACTCCTTCGTCGCCGTGCCGAACACGCTGGTGACGAAGTGCCCGTCGAAGTACTCCCCCAAGAAGTAGTGCGCCGTGCCTGACCTCGGACGCGCGGCGCTCGTCACGTCGCTCCTCTTACTCGCGTACGCGTCCGTTGCGGGCACGTTCGCTGCCTGGCACCGCCGCAGAAGGCTCGCGCAATCCGCGCGGAACGCGCTCGTGGGAGCGTTCGCGGCGACGGTCGTCGCCGCGGCGGTGCTCGTGGCGGCCCTCGCGCGCCACGACTTCTCGTTCCAGTACGTCGCCGACCATACGAGCCGCGAGCTCCCCCTCGGTTACACGCTGACCGCCTTCTGGGGCGGGCAGGAAGGCTCGCTGCTGCTCTGGCTGCTGGTCCTCTGCGGCTACGCGGTCGCGGCCGTCCTCACCGCCCGGCACACCGGCCGCGAGGTGCTCGCCTGGGTCGTGCCGACGCTCGGCCTCGTGGGAACGTTCTTCGCGGTCCTGCTCGTCTTCGTCGCGAGTCCGTTCGCGACGCAGCTCGCACCCGCGGACGGCGCCGGCCTCAACCCAAGCCTCCAGAACCCGTACATGGCCGTGCATCCGCCGATGCTGTACCTCGGCTACGTCGGCCTCACCGTTCCGTTCGCTTTCGCGATGGGCGCGCTGCTTGCCCGCCGCACGGACGAGCGCTGGATCGTCGCAACGCGTCGCTGGACGCTCGCTGCCTGGGCGTTCCTCGGCGTCGGCCAGCTGCTCGGGGCCCACTGGGCCTACGTCGAGATCGGCTGGGGTGGGTACTACGCGTGGGATCCCGTCGAGAACGCGGCGCTGATGCCGTGGCTCGCGGCGACCGCCTTCCTCCACTCGGTGATGATCCAGGAGAAGCGCGGAATGCTGAAGGTCTGGAACGTCCTCCTCGTCGTGCTCGCGTTCTGTCTGTCGCTGTTCGGGACGTTCCTGACGCGCAGCGGGATCATCCAGTCGATTCATTCGTTCACGCAGAGCTCGATCGGGCCGTGGTTCCTCGGCTTCATCTGTTTCGTGACGGCCGGATCGCTTGCGCTCGTGTTCGCGCGGCTGCCGCTCCTGCGCGCGAAGACGCGCCTCGAGTCGCTCGTGTCGCGCGAGGCGACGTTTCTCTACAACAACCTCCTGCTCGTCGCCCTCGCACTGACGATCCTCTGGGGCGTCGTCTATCCGCTTCTGTCCGAGGCGGTCACGGGCGAGGCGGCCACCGTGAGCAAGCCGTACTACAACTTCTTCCTGCACAGCTTCGGGCTGCCGCTGTTGCTGCTGATGGGGATCGGGCCGCTCGTCGCGTGGCGGCGTGCGTCGCTCCGCGCGCTCGGGCGCACGTTCCTGTGGCCTGCCGCAGCGGCCGTCGGGGCGGGCATCGCTCTTCTCGCGGCGGGCGCCGGCTCGTCGCGCGTCGGGGTGATCGCGTACACGTTCTCCGTCTTCGTGCTCGCGTCGATCGTGCTCGAGTTCGCACGCGGAACGAACGCGCGGCACGCGCTCGGCGCTGCCGGCTGGGCCGGTTCGTTCACGTCGCTCGTTGCACGCAACCGCCGTCGCTACGGCGGCTACGTCGTGCACGCCGCCGTGGTGCTGCTGGCGATCGGCGTCGCGGGGTCGAGCGCGTACCAGACGGTGCGCGAGGCGCGCCTGCATCCAGGCGACTCGGTCACCGTCGCCGGCGACCGGCTCGTCTTCCGCGGTTTCACGACCACGACCGAGCCCAACCACCGGGCGATTCGCGCCAACATCGACGTCTATCGCGGCGGCGAGTACCTCGGCCGCTACAGGCCCGGCAAGAACCAGTACTTCGCCGAGGACCAGATCTCGAACGAGGTCTCGATCCGCCACGACCTGCTCACGGGCGGTGACCTGTTCCTGATCGCGGACCAGGTCAACGGCGACGGCAGCCTCGACCTGAAGGCCCTGCAGAAGCCGCTCGTCAACCTGATCTGGCTCGCAGGTCTCGTGTTCGTCGGGGGCTCGCTGATCACGCTGTGGCCCGACGCGCGCGAGGAGCGCCGGCTGGCCGAACGCTATGCAGGCGTGACGGCGCGGATATGAGTGTCGCGCTGCTCGTCGGCGCGCTGCTGGCCTTCGGCGCGGTCGTTCTCGTCGCGGCTCCGTTCCTGCGGGAGCCCGTGGCGGCGGACGACCGGCTGCTCGCTCCCGACCCGGCGCAGCAGCGGCAGCTCGCGCTCGCAGAGGAGCGTGACCGGGCGCTCGCGGCGCTGAAGGAGCTCGAGTTCGACCACCGCACCGGCAAGGTCTCGGACGAGGATTACGGCGAGCTCGTCACGACCTTGCGGCAGCAGGCGGCAGAGGTGCTGCGCGCGAGTGGCTAGCTGCGCAACCTGCGGCAGGCGCCTCGCCAAGGACAGCCGCTACTGCCCGCAGTGCGGGCAGCCGACGGGCGGCGGCGGCACGAAGGTGCTCGAGGTCCCGCCGGAGGAGACAGGTCCGGTGCCTGTCACCTACCAGGAGGCCGAACGCCACTACTACGGCGTCACGCCGACCCGCCTCGTCCTCGGTCTCGCCGCGGCGGCGGCAGTCGCCGCCGTCGCGCTCTTCGCGCTCGGCCGCTGGCCGCTCGGGCTCATCCTCCTCGGCGTCGCCGTCCTCCTCCTGCTCGTCGGGCTCGAGACCCGGAACCTTCGCGAGCAGGCGAGCGTCGCGGCCGACTCCGTCACCACCCGCGGACGGGCCGCCACGCGGCTCGTCGCGTACCGCCGTGAGCTGCGCCGGCTGGCCGCCGTGCGGGCCCGGCTCCTGTTCGAGCTCGGAGATGCGGTGTACCGTGGTGACGAGCAAGCGACGGAAGCGGCGCGTGGGCGGGTAGCTGAGCTGGACGAGCTCGCGCGGCAGAGGGAGGCCGAGATGCAGACAGTGATCGCTCAGGCGCAGGACCGGCTCCGGAGGCGCCGGCTGCAGGTACAGCCGACGGAGATGGTCGAGCTGCCGGACGAGCCCGCCGCGCCCGGCGAGCAGGATCCCGTCGGCCCGGCGGTGATCCCGGAGCCGTACCCGCCGCCCGACGAGGGGAACCCGCCGCAGCCCGCGATCATCCCCGAGCCCGCGCCGGCCGTCATTCCCGAGCCGGGGCCCCAGGGCCCGGAGGAAAGGGGCACCTAGCCGGAGTCGGCAGGGACGTCCGGCGTCCCGCCGAACCTTCCGCCATGGCCTGTCGTCTGGCCCTCCTCGTCGTTGCCTGCTGCGTGCTCGCCGCACCCGCGGCGGGCGACAACGGCAAGCTCGGCCAGCTGCAGGCGAAGATCTCCGCCGCCCGTGCGAAAGAGGCGCGGCTGACGCAGGACATCTCCGGGCTGACGGCGGACATCCGTCAGCTCGAAGCGAAGGTCGGCGACGTCTCGCAGAAGCTCTCGATCCTCGAGCGCGACCTCGAGCTCCACCAGCGGCGCTTGGAGAAGTTGAACGCGCTGTACGCGTTCGAGACCGAGCGGCTCAACCTGTTGCAGCGCGCCTTCCGCAAGTCGCTCCACGAGCTGAACCTCCGGATGATCGACATCTACGAGACGCACGATCCGACGCTCGTCGAGGTGATCATCGAGTCGGACTCGTTCCAGGACGCGCTCGACCGGTTGCACTACCTGGACGCCGTTGCGCTGCAGGACAAGCACATCGCGCTACGCGTGCGCAAGGCGCGCAATGCGATGCACGCCACACGCGAGCGCACGAAGAAGGTGCGTACGCGCGTCCATTCCGAGACGCAGGTCGTGGCCGTGCGGACGGAGCAGCAGCGACAGGTGCGCGATCAGCTCGTCGCCAGCCAGAGTCGCCTGTCGGGGAAGCGCACGCGGCAGAAAGGCGCGCTCGCGTCGACGCGGCAGCAGGAACGCGAGTGGCTCGCCGAAGCCGACGCGCTCGCCGCCGCAGACGCCAGCATCCGCGGCCGGCTCGCGGCCGCGCAGGGCTCGACGGACACCACACCCTCCGCGGCCGGGCTTGTCTGGCCCGTCAGCGGCCCCGTCGTCAGCCCCTTCGGCTATCGCTGGGGGCGCCTCCATGCCGGCATCGACATCGCCGCGGGCTACGGCACCCCCATCCACGCGGCAGCCGCCGGCACGGTCGTCCTCGCCGCCTGGACGGACGGCTACGGCAACTACACGTGCATCGACCACGGCGGTGGGCTGGCGACCTGCTACGCCCATCAGTCCTCCTATGCGGTCGGGCAGGGCGCCCAGGTCGGGCAGGGGCAGGTGATCGGCTACGTGGGCTGCACGGGCCATTGCTTCGGCCCGCACCTCCACTTCGAGGTCCGGATCAGCGGAAATCCCGTCGATCCGCTCGGCTACCTGTAGCCGTATCCGATTCCCGTCCCGGATCGTTTACCAGTTGTAATTCGTACTCGCCTGAGTCGAGGACGGGTCGAGCGAGTACGAGGCAATCGTCTCCCGACGACGCCGGCCGCCTCCCCCGGGGCGGCCGGTTGCTTTTCCGGGCGAGCGGGAACTGAGGCCCGCATGGTCCTTGTACTCCTGATCCTCCTGCTGATCCTGATCCTGGGCGGCGTGGGCTGGGCCGTTGCCAAGCTGCTGTTCTGGATCGCGCTGATCCTCCTGGTCGTCTGGATCATCGGCTTCTTCGTGCGCGGCGCCGAAGGCAGGCGCTGGTACGGCCGGTGACCTAGCCCGTCAGGTCGAAAGTCTGCGCCAGCAGGAACACGTTCAACCCGGAGATCACCGCAGCGACGACCACGGCGGCCGCCACCGTGACCCGGCGGTTGACGAGCACGCCCATGATCTCGCGCTTACTCGTGAATATCACCAGCGGGATCAGCGCGAACGGGATGCCGAACGACAGGACGACCTGGCTGATCACGAGCGTGCGGGAGGGATCGAGGCCGATCCCGATGACGACGAACGCCGGCACCATCGTGACGAAACGCCGCACGAACAGCGGGATCCGCCGGCGAATGAAGCCCTGCATCACCACCTGCCCGGACATCGTCCCGACCGTCGAGCTCGACAGTCCGGACGCGGTCAGCGCCAGCGCGAAGAGGACGCTCGACGCGCCCCCGAGGATCGGCTCGAGCGTGCGGTGCGCGCCCTCGAGCGAGTCGACGTCCAGCAGGCCGCTGCCGTAGAAGACCGTTGCCGCGACGACGAGCATCGACATGTTGATCAGGCCGGCGATCGCCATGGCGATGAGGACGTCGATGCGGGTGTACTTGTAGAGCGTCTTCGCCTCTTTGTCGTTCCGCGGGACGATGCGGTTCTGCGTCAAGGCCGAGTGCAGGTAGATGACGTGCGGCATGACCGTCGCGCCGAGGATGCCCACGGCGAGCAGGACGGATTCGCTGCCGGCGAACTCGGGCGTGACGGCATGCTTGGCGACCGTGCCGAGGGGCGGATGCGCGAACCAGAGCTCGCCGAGGTAGCAGATGCCGATCACGGCGACGAACGCGGTGATGACCGCCTCCAACGGGCGGAACCCGTAGCGCTGCAGCCCGAGGATCGCAAAGGTGATCACGCCTGTGATGACTGCGGCCGGAAAGAGATCGATGCCGAGCAGCAGATGGATGCCGACGGCGGCGCCGAGGAACTCCGCCAAGTCCGTCGCCATCGCGATCACCTCGGCCTGCACCCACAGGCCGATCGAGGTGCGGCGCGAGAACTGCTCGCGGCACACCTCGGGCAGATTGCGGCCGGTCGCGATCCCGAGCTTCGCCGACAGCGTCTGAATCAGCATCGCCATCAGGTTCGAGGCGACGATCACCCACACAAGCGTGAAGCCAAACTTCGAGCCACCCGCGATGTTCGTCGCGAAGTTGCCGGGGTCCATGTAGGCGACGCACGCGATGAACGCCGGCCCGAGGAACGGCCAGATCGATTTCCGCCCGCCGCGGAGGACCTTCTCGCCCGGACCGGGAAGGCGCTCGAGGCCCTCGACGCGGGTCGCCATCACCCTGGGGATTTTAGCCTAGGCTAACTTTCCAGGACGTGCAGGTCCGGCAGGTTGCGATAGCGCTCCTGCAAGTCGAACCCGTACCCCACGAACAGCTCGTCGGGAACGGTGAACCCCACATAGCGGACAGGCAGGTCGTCGACGAGGCGGCGGTAGGGCCGGTCGAGCAGAGTGAGCGCGGCGAGGGACGCGGGGGCCCGGAGTGCGAGCGTCTTGCAGAGGTAGTTGAGGGTCAGCCCGGTGTCGATCACGTCCTCGACGACGAGCACGTGCCGGCCGGCCAGTTCGGTGTCGAGATCCTTGAGCAGCCTGATGCGGGCATGGCCGCCCGAGTCGGCGCCCGCTGCGTAGCTCGCGAGCTCCAGGAAGTCGAGGGCGTGGGGGATGGGCAGGGCGCGCGAGAGGTCGGCGACGAAGACGACGCTCGCTTTCAGCGGCGCGACGAGCAGCGGCTCGCGGCCGTCGTAGTCGCGCGCAATGTCGCGCCCGAGCTCCGCCACGCGCGTCCCTAGCTCCTCCCGCGAGAGGTAGACGGCGCCGAGACGCGGTCCCGGCGCTACGACGCGAGCTCGAGCCGGTATCGCTCCGCCAGACGCTCGATATCGCGTTTGTAGAACAGCTTCACGCGAACGTCGGGATAACGCTCACGCAGCTTCCGCAGCTTTCGGTTCTTGCGCGTGACGAGAGACTGCTTCATCACCGTGACCTCGACGTACAGGTCCTGCTCCGGCAGGTAGAAGTCGGGCTTGAACGCCTCGACGACGCGGCCGCCGGAGTCCTGCTCCAGGACGAAGGTCGTCGGCTCGTACTGCCACGGCACGCCGTAGTAGTCCAGGACCTTGGCGCATTCGAGCTCTGCTCGGTTTGCGAAGCGCGGGGGTTCCTGGCCACGATATGCCTGGAAATCTGGTGTTTCCAGCGTCACCTGAATCCAGGGTAGCAATCGGTCCGGACGCCCTAAACTCCGCCTATGGCGACGCGCGACGGCACGTTCACGATCGTGCAGCTCTCGGATCTGCACTGCGGCACGCAGTTCTTCCTGCCGAATCTGCTCGAGCGCGCGATCACCGAGGTCAACGATCTCGAGCCGCAGATCGTCATCTGCTCCGGCGACCTGACGACGTTCGGGTTCAAGGAGGAGTACGCGCTCGCGAAGGAGTACCTCGGACAGATCGAGTGCGAGACGCTCGTCGTCATCCCCGGCAACCACGACTCGCGCAACGTCGGGTACGTCCACTTCGAGGAGCTGTTCGGCGACCGCAACTCGGTGGCGCGCGTCGGCGGCGTGACGGTGGTGGCGGTCGACTCGACGGAGCCGGACCTGGATCACGGCCAGATCGGCCGTGGCCGTTACCCGTGGATCGAGGACAACTTCGCCGGGCCGGCCGACTTGCGCATCTTCGTCTGCCACCACCACCTGCTGCCGGTGCCAGGCACCGGACGTGAGCGAAATGTCATCTACGACGCCGGCGACACGATCGAGTGCCTGCAGCGTTCGGGGGTCAACCTCGTCCTGTCCGGACACAAGCACGTGCCGTACGCCTGGCGGTTGGAGGACCTGTTCATCGTCAACGCCGGGACGGTCTCGTCACTCCGGCTTCGCGGCAAGACGCGTCCCTGTTACAACGTCGTCGAGTTCTCCGGCAGGCACGTCGACGTGTGGCGCAAGTACCCGTTCCACGGGCAGGAGAAGATCATCCAGTTCGCGACCGACACGCTCGAGTTCGAGAAGTACACGGCGCGGATCGAGGGAGAGGTGACGTCGCGGCGATGACGCGCGCCCTGGTCGTCATCGACGGCGAGCACTACGCGCCGGTCGTCCGCGACGCGATCGCCGGGCTGCCGTACGACGTCGTCGGCGCGTGGCTGGCGGGCGGGACGGAAAAGCTGCGCGGCGACGCGGAATACGGCGTGCCTCTTGTGGCGTCGTTCGACGAGGGGCTGGCGGACGTCGACGTCGTCGTCGACGTCTCCGACGAGCCGGTGCTGGGGCCGCGCGAGCGTTTCCTGCTCGCGAGCCGCGCCCTGGCGGCCGGTGTGCGCTACGAGGGCGCCGATTTCCATTTCGAGCCGCCGCACTACGGCCCGTTCGCGTTGCCCTCGCTGGCGGTGATCGGGACGGGCAAGCGCGTCGGGAAGACCGCCGTGACCGGCCACGTCGCGCGGCTGCTGGCGCGCGACCGGGAGGTGGTGGTCGTGTCAATGGGCCGCGGCGGGCCGCCGGAGCCGGAGGTGGCCACGGTGCAGCCGACGCTGGCGTCGCTGCTGGACCTGTCGCGTGCCGGGCACCACGCTGCCTCGGACTACCTCGAGACGGCAGCGTTGACCGGCGTCGTGACGGTCGGCTGCCGCCGCGCCGGCGGCGGGCTCGCGGGCGCGGTCGTGACGTCGAACGTGGCGGAGGGGGCAGCCCTCGCGGCCGAGCGCCAGCCGGACGTCGTCGTTTTCGACGGCAGCGGCGCCGCAATCCCGCCTGTAGAAACGGATGCGCGCATTCTGGTGTCAGGCAAGGGACATGACCCCACGGCGTTTCTGAATCCGTACCGGGTGCTCGTTTCGGACCTCGTCGTCCTGGTCGGCGGCGGGGACGCCGACGCGATCCGCAAGCTCAAGCGCGTCCCGGTTTTCACGGCCGACCTGAGGCTTCGACCGATGAGCCCGCTGCGCGGACGCCGCGTCGCCGTCTTCACGACCGGTCCTGCAGTGACCGACAGCCTCGACGCCGAGGTCGTCAGCGTGTCACGCAACCTGGCGAACCGTGCGCAGCTGAGCGAGGATCTCGCCCGCACGGATGCAGACGTCTTCCTCGTCGAGATCAAGGCCGCCGCAATCGACCTCGTGGCGGAGGCGGCGTTGACCCGCGGCGTCGAGGTCGTTTTTGCCGAGAACGAGGTGCTGTGCCCGGGCCTCGATGAGGCGATCCTCGGGCTCGTGCCTGCGGGAGCGCCCGCGTGAGCCATCCGCGCGTGGCGGAGCCGCTGCCGCTCGGCACGCCCCAGCATCCGTACTCGAAGGGACTGATGGCCCGCGCGCTCGTCGCGGTCGGCGTCCCGCTCAGCCGCGCGTATGAGCTGGCAAAGCGCATCGAACAGGACCTCGCCGCACGTGACGAGCACAGCGTCGAGCTCGAGCGCTTCGAAGAGCTCGCAGTCGAAGTGCTCGGCGACGAGGACGGCTCACGCGCGGTCGACCGTCTCCGGCGCTTCCGCGAGCTGCAGGAGCTGGACTTGCCGGTGATCGTCCTCGTCGGCGGAGCGACGGGCACGGGGAAATCGACCGTCGCGACCGAAGCGGCGTACCGCCTCGGAATCACCCGCGTCACGTCGACGGACTTCGTTCGACAGACGATGCGCGCCTTCTTCTCGCAGGAGTTCATGCCGTCCATCCACTACTCGAGCTTCGAGGCCGCAGCCGGGCTGCGGGAGCCCGAGCAGGCCGACGATCCCGTCATCGCAGGCTTCCTCGAACAGACGCGAAATGTCCTCGTCGGCGTGCGCGCCTCGATCGAACGCGCGCTCGAGGAAGGCTGGTCGATGGTGCTCGAAGGAGTGCACCTCGTCCCGGGGATGCTGCCGCGCATCGACGGCGCCCTCGTCGTGCAGTGCGTGCTCGCGATCGAGGACGAGGAGGAGCACAGCACGCATTTCATGGTGCGAGACGTTGCACTCGACGGTGTGCGGCCGCACGCGAAGTACATCGATCGTCTCGACGATATTCGCCGCGTGCAGGAGCACATCGTCCGGCGCGCGCGGCGCCACCGCGTACCCGTGATCGTCAACAACGACATCCGCTCGGCGATCGACGCGGTCCTCGAGCTGGTGCTGGCGAGCGCCGAACAGGTACAACGGGTCTGATGGCCGAGACCGTCGAAGAGCACGTCGAGGCGACGGCCGATCCGGCGCCTTCCTCACGTCTCTGCCTCTGCGAGCAGTACGTCCGCGTGACCGAACGGGCGGCGCTGACCGCGGCGCGCTGGCTTGGCCGGGACGACCAAGAAGGCGCTGAGCAAGACGCGGCCGAGGCGATGCGTCGCGTGCTCGACGATTTTCCGATCGCGGGCCGGATCGTCATCGGCTCGACGGAGGAGGCGTCGCCGCTCGGCGTCGGCGAGACGATCGGTGCGGGCGGAAGCGACGTGGACCTGGCGCTCGACCCGCTCGAAGGCCGCGGCGTGGTCGCGCGTGGCGGCAACGGGGCGATGTCCATGATCGCGGTGGGCGAGCGCGGTTCGCTGCTCAACCTCCCGGACATGTACATGCGCAAGATGGCCGTCGGACCGCGTGCGCGCGGGTCGATCGACCTGCTCAAACCTCTCGCCGAGAACGTGCAGGCGATTGCGGACGCGTTCGGGCGCCGGCCGAACGACATCACGACGATCGTGCTCGATCGTCCTCGTCACCACGATCTGATCGAGGACATTCGCGCGTCGGGTGCGCGGATCAAGCTGATCCAGGACGGCACGGTCACGGCGTCCATCTCCGCAGCCATCCGCGGCACGAACGACCATCTCGCCGTCGGGATCGGCGGGACGCGCCAGGCAGTCATGTCGGCCGCGGCGCTTCGCTGTCTCGGCGGCGAGCTGCAGGCACAGCTGTGGCCGACGTCTCGGCGCGAGATCGACGACGCGCGCGAGGCCGGGATCGCCGATCCGACGCGTGTCTTCACGACGGAGGAGCTGGCACCGGGCGAGGTCATCGTCGCCGCGACCGGCGTCTCCAACGGCGACCTCCTGCGCGGCGTGCGCTTCCTCGCCGACTCCGCACGTACGCATTCGCTCGTGATGTGCACTCGCTGCAACTGGGTGCGTTTCACCGACGGGATCCACTTCTTCGCGCGCGAGCGTCGCGAGGAAGTGCGGCTGCTTGGCTACTAGCTAGACTCGTACGGCCATGCCGACACGCGAAGAGGTGTACGAGGCGCTGCGCCAGGTCGAGGACCCCGAGCTCGGGATGGACATCGTCGAGCTCGGACTGCTGTACGACGTGGCTGTAGACGGCCAGCGGGTGAAGGTCACGCACAGCCTGACGTCGATGGGCTGTCCGGCCGGGCCGATGATCCAGGAGGACATCAGCCGCGTTGCGCGCGAGGTGCCGGGCGTCGAGGACGTCGACATCGAGCTCACGTGGGATCCACCGTGGACGCCCGAGCGGATGTCCGACGACGCCAAGTTCATCCTCGGCATCGGCTAGCTCGCTTCTGCAGCGGCTTTCGCACGCCTGCCCATCCTTTAGCGTGCCGAACTGTGCTTCAGCATCGGGTCCTTGAAACCGTCGGCACCGCCCGGAACTACATCGAGTGGCTCGCCGACCTCGTCGCGCCCCATCTTGGAGACGATCCCATCGAGATCGGCTCTGGCCTCGGCGATCACGCGCAACGTTGGCTCGACGCCGGCGTGCCTCGGCTCACTCTGACGGAACGTGATCCGACGCTGCGGAAACATCTGCAGGAGCGCTACGCCGGCGACAGCCGCGTCGTCGTCCGTGAGCTCGATCTGCTCACCGCCGATACGGGCAGCTTCTCGGCTGCGGTGATGCTGAATGTGCTCGAGCACATCGGCGACGACACCACGGCGTTGAGACATGCGCGCGCGTTTGCCGAGCGTGTTGTCGTCCTCGTCCCCGCCTTCGAGTTTGCGTTCGGAGACTTCGATCGGGCGCTGGGGCACCACCGCCGCTACACCAAACCGTCGCTCTCTCGGGCGGCTGCGGCGGCCGGCCTGCATGTGGACGAGTTGAAGTACGTGAACGCGCCCGGTCTGCTCGCCTGGGTCGTCATGGTGAAATGGCTCGGGCACTGGCCGCGCGAGACACGCGCTCTCAGAGCATGGGACCGCGCAGTCGTTCCACTCGTCCGCGGACTCGAGGAGCGTGTCGCCCCGCCGTTCGGCCAGTCGTTGCTGCTCGCCGCGCATTAACTAACGCGGCGGCTTGGCGGGCGAGGAGAAGGGGCGGCTAGCTCGGGATCCGCAAGACGATCTTGCCGAGCTGCTCGCCGGCCTCGAGGCGCTCGTGCGCCGCGGCAGCCTCCGCGAGCGGAAAGACATGGTCGATGACTGGCACCGCCTGTCCAGAAGCGACGAGCTCGTACGCCGCCTCGAAGTCGGCGCGCGTGCCCATCGTCGAGCCGTAGACAGTCAGCTGCTTCCACCAGATGCGGTGCAGCTGCGCGGGCGGGTTCGGGCCGGTCGTCGCCCCGCAGACGCACACGCGGCCGTCTCCGCGTGCAGCCGCGAGGGAGCGCTGCCACGTTGCCTCTCCCACGTGGTCGACGACGACGTGCGCGCCGCCGCCGGTTAGCTCCCTGACCACTGCGACCACGTCGTCGGTGTCGTGATTCACGGCTCCGTCCGCGCCGAGCTCGCGGGCGCGCTCGAGCTTCTCCGGGCTCGACGACGTGACGATTACGTGTGCGCCACGCGCCTTCGCGATCCCGAGGCATGCAGTCGACACGCCGCTGCCGATGCCCCACAGCAGGACCCACTCGCCGGCCGCGAGCTCCGCCTTTGTCACCAGCATCCGGTACGCGGTCTCGAACACGAGCGGGAAGGCGGCCGCCGCCTCGAAGTCGAGCTCGGCCGGGAGGCGATACACCTGCTCTGCGGGCACGGCGATCAGCTCCGCGTGCGTTCCGTCCGTGTGCTCGCCGATCACCGTGATCGTGCCGTCGCCGTGGTCGAGCCCCGGATTGATGACGACGCGATCGCCCGGTGTGAAACCGTCGCCCGAGACGACGACGCCGGCGCCGTCAGCCCCGAGGATTCGCGGCTTCGGCACCGACGGGAGGCCCTTCCGGACCCACACGTCGAGATGGTTGAGCGACGCGGCCCGCAGCTCGATCAGGACCTGTCCCTTGTCTGGCACCGGGTCGGGTGCGTCCTCGTAACGGAGCACCTCGGGGCCGCCGTCCTCGTGGATGCGGATCGCTTTCACGGGCACAATCTTCCACATGACTGCCGCCGAGCTGGAGCGGCTCGCCGAAGAGCTCGCCCTCGACGTCGTCGGCGCCGCGCCGGTGGCGGCGTACGACGACACCGAGCGGCACATCCGGGAGCGGCGGTCGCGCGGCCTCTTCGCGGACATGCGCTTCACGATGTCGCGACCGGACGTGTCGTGCCATCCCGAAGCGTTGCTCGCCGGCGTTCGGACGGTGGTCTCGGCCGCGTACTGCTACTACGCGCCCGAGCCGCCTCTGCAGCCGGGAGAAGGTCGTCTGCCGCGCTACGCGTGGTCCGACGGCTACGCCCTCCTCCGTGAACGTCTCGACGAGCTCGGCCGGCGGCTCGGCGGCGACTATCGCGTTCTCGTCGATGCGAACCAGCATGTCGACCGCGAGGCGGCCGCGCGCGCCGGCGTCGGCTTCTACGGCAAGAACACTCTGCTGATCACGCGCAAGCACGGGTCCTGGGTCGTGCTCGGGACGCTGCTGACGACGGCCGCCGTCGAGTCGACACCGTCGCTCGACGCCGGCTGCGGCACCTGCACGCTCTGCATCGACGCGTGCCCGACAGGGGCGCTGGACGAACCCGGCGTGCTCGACGCGAACAAGTGCCTGTCCTATTGGACTCAAGCCCCGCACGCGATTCCACCCGACCACCGTGCGCATCTCGGCGCGCAGGTCTACGGCTGCGACATCTGCCAGGACGTTTGTCCGTGGAATCGTGGTGTCGAGAAGCGGCGGGCGAGTGTCGAGCTTCCGAGTGATTCGGAGCCACACGTCCGGCTCATCGACTGGCTCGCACAGGATGGAGAGGCGCTCGAACGCCGCTTCGAGCGCCTCTACGTTCCGCGCAACGATGCGCGCTATCTCCGGCGGAATGCGCTCGTCGCGCTGGGGAATACCGGCACGCTCGACGATCGTGCGCTGGCGCAGCCCTTCCTGACCTCCGACGACGAACTGCTGCGGGAGCAGGCCGAGTGGGCTGTCGCGCGAATCGAGGAGAGACATGCCGTTTGAGCGCCCACGCCTCGCGCGGCTGCGCGAGGTCGAGCTCTGGATAGCCCGCGTCCGCCTCGGCGCGGTCCTCTTCACGCTTCTCGAGGTCGGTCTGCTCAGCGAGGGCTATCCACCTGGCTACGAGACGTGGGCATGGATGGTCACAGCGGTGTTCGGCGTCGGCGCTGTGGCGTTGTTCGTCGCGGCACGGCGCAGTGACCCTCGGGTGGTCGGCGCCGTCGCTCTTGTCTTCGACGCGTGCGTGATCGCTGCGTACGCAACCGTGTACGCCTACGAATACGGAAGCCCGACGCGATGGGCCTTGATGTTCGTCGTGGTCGAGGCGGCATTGCGCTACGGCCTTCTCGGCGCCGTGCTCGTCGCGCTCGCACTCTTCCCATACCTCGCGTTCAACGAATGGTGGCGCGTGCACCACTTCCACGACGGGCCCGGGTTCACCTGGGACAGGGTGACCTTTCCGTTCGGCGTGTTTCTGATCACCGGCGCGATCGTCGGCTGGCTCGTCAAGCGCCTCGGCTACGAGGCGGCGATCGCCGAGGCGCGCGCACGTGAGGCGGAGACGCTCAGAGACGAGCTCGGGCGGCGCGCCGACGTCCTCGAGGCGGCCAACCGCTGTGTGCGCGCGCTCGCGTCGTCGCTCGACCTCGACCAGGCGTTCGGCGCGTTCATCCGGGAGCTGCGCGGGCTTGTCGCATTCGAGCGCGTCACGATCGTCCTCGTCGAGGGCGGCCGTGCCGAGGTGATGGCTGTGGCGGGGCGCGGGATCGACAGCGTCTTTCCGCCCGGGTCGGCGCGTCCCGTTCGCGGGTCCGTGCTCGAGGAGGTGCTGAAAGGAAAGCTCGTGTACCGCGCCTCGATGGAGCCGCCGCATTATCCCGAGGAGGAGGAGCTGGTGGGCCTCGGCCTGCGGAGTCGCGCGCTCGCACCGCTGCAGGTCGGCCCGCGCACGATCGGCATGCTGGGGCTCGTCCGGGCCGAGGCGGACGCGTTTGCACCGGAGGAGCTCGAGCTGCTGTCGCTGCTGGGGCGGCTCGTTGCCACCGCCGTCCAGAACATCCGTGCCTACGAGGCCGAGCGCACCACTGCAGACGAGCTCCGCCGGCTGTCCGCGTTGCGGGCCGATTTCGTCTCGCTTGTCTCGCACGAGCTGCGCAGCCCGATGGCGGCGGTGATCGGTGCGGCGCGGACGCTGCAGGGCCGCTGGCGCGAGCTGACAGCCGACCAGCGGGAGGCATTCCTGAGGCTGATCGGCGACGAGACGTCTCGGCTCGCGACGCTGATCGACGACGTGCTCGACACGTCGCGGATCGACGCCGGGACGTTCAGCTTCACGTTCAGCGAGGTCGACCTGGCCGAGCTGCTGCGCGATGTCGTCGCAGCAGCTGAGCTCGCGCAAGACGAGATCGAGCTGAGCGCCGAGGTGGTCGGCTCGCTGCCCCAGGTGCGCGGCGACCGCGAGCGTCTCCGCCAAGTGATCCAGAACCTCGTCGACAATGCGGTCAAGTACTCCTCTGCCGGCGGGCGCGTGCGCGTGAGTGCGGTGTCAGTCGACGGCCATGTCGTGATCGACGTACACGACGAAGGACCGGGCATCCCACGCGAAGACCAAGACTTGATCTTCGAGAAGTTCGGACGCTCGAGCAGCGGCACGGCGAAACCCGGAACGGGCCTGGGCCTCTTCATCGCCCGCTCGATCGCCGAGGCCCACGGCGGGAGCCTCGGCGTGCAGTCCGTCCCCGAGCAGGGGTCCGTCTTTCGCCTCGAGCTGCCCGCGGGTTAGGCGCCGACCCGCAGTCGCGAGACGCCGAGCTCGTTCGCGAGCTCGCGCGCGCGTGTCGCAATGCCCTCGCGCATCTCTTCAGGCTCGAGCAGGGTGGCCTCGCCGCGGTGGGACAGGATCTCCCCCGTGAGCCACTCGGGGCTGCCGACGGGCATTTCGGCGAGCGCCGTTCCGTCCTTCAGAGGTGTCGCGCCGCGCTCGGCAGCCCAGCGCGCTGCCACGCCTTTCGCGTAAACGACCTTCGCCGTGCGCGCGTCGCGAAGCCCACGCGGCTCGAACGCAGGTCGCGGCTCGAAGGCCTCGTCCGTGACCGCTGCGCTGCGCATACGGTCGAGGCGGAAGCTGCGCTCGGCGTCGCGGCTCCGGTCCCACGTGTGGACGCGCCAGTTCGGCAGCTCACGCTCGAGCGAATACGGCTCGACCGTCCGCTTCGACCAGGTCTGTTCGCCCTCCTTCTGATATTCGATCTCGACGAGGCGACGCCCGCGGATGCCCTCGGTCAACGTTGCGACGAGGTCCGCCTCGGCCTTCCCGGTGCGCGGGTCAGGTGTCTGCGTCAATTCGAACTGGCCGAACGTCTCTTCGAGCTTCTTGCGCACCCGGTCGAGCGGTGTGTGGGCGTCCGCGGCAATCATCGGCCCGACGAACTCGAGCGCCAAGCGAATGGCGCGCGCCTCGAGCGGTGTCAGGCGTGGGGCGAGTCTGAAAGTGTCACCGTAGAGCTCCTTGTCGACGTGGACATCGTCGCCTTCGAGCGCCGCGTACACCGTGTAGCAACCGCCGCCGAAGTTGACGAGGTTCAGCAACTGCAGGTGCTCCTCGAGCTCCTCTGCGGGAATGTGGAACCGCTCCACGATCTCACGTGCAGGTATGACCGCGTCGTTCCCCTCGCCGCACGCGGCCAAGAGGTACGCCAGCAGCGCCTGAAGCACGGCGAAGCGCTCGGGGACGACGGGCCCGGCCGGCCGCTCGCCGAGGGCCTCCGGGCGCGGGGACGGGGCGGGCGCCGCTAGCTGAGGCGGACCTGTCTCGTGACTGGCACGAACCGCGCGAAGCGACGACGCCACCTCCCGTCGTAGGTCGTCGGGCTCGACCGGAATGGCACGTCCGTCTTGACGCAGGATCCACGACGCGAGCTGCGGCAGCGAGGAGTACTCGGTCACGAACACGCCGCCTTCCAGCTGGCCCGCGTTTCCGAATGCGCGCTCTACCCACCACGCCGTATCGCCCGCGAGCTCGATGCGCGCCTCGCCGACGAGGTCGCCGATCTGCCATGGCGGCCGGCCGCGGTAGACGTCGATGTTGAAATCTGGCGGGATGCGAAAGTCGCGCTCTCGGCGTGTCGCGAAGCGGATGTCGCCTCGGATTCGCGAGACGCGAAACGTGCGGATGTCCTTGCGATCGAGGTCTTGCCCGATCACGTACCAGCTGCCGTTGTCCGAGAGCAACCCGTACGGATTGATCGTGCGCTCGCTCTGGCGGTTCCGCGAGATGGAGTAGTACTGGAACTTGATCGTCCGCTGCTTCGAGATCGCTCCCTCGAGCTTCCCGAGCCGCCCAGGCATCTCAGGCGAGTAATCGGGATCGAGCACCTCGACACGGACAGCCGTCTCAGTCGCCGGCTCGTCGAAACCCGGCCGTCCGAGTGCGAGGTTTTGCAGGGCAAGTCGCAGCGGCTCTGCGTATGCGAACTTTCCTTCGAGCAGGTACAGCGCGGTTTGGAGGGCTGCGAGCTCGTCGTCGTCGAGCTCCAGCTTGTCGAGGAAGTAGTTCTCCGACCGGAGCGTGTAAAGCTCTTCGCCGGTGAACTCGTCGCGCTGCGACTGGAGTGGGACGCCGAGAGCCAGCAACTCGGCGCGATCCGAGTAGAAGCGGCGAGCGAACGCCTCGTCGGACATCTCGGAGTAGCCCTCGACGTTCGACTTCACGTCGCGTGCCGTCAGCGCCCGGCGCTCGGCCATCAGGTACGCAACGAGGGAGAGCTGCCGGATCAGCTTGTCGGTGTCGTGCGACACGAGCCGAATCTATCCCACCTACGGAATCCCACGACGTCCAGCCCCAGTCCTCGATCCGGTGGACGAACTCGTGGTGGACGGCGTTATGGACGACGTAATCGACGGTCTGGTCGTATTGGTCCTCGGACTCGATGACTTTGGACCAGAACCGCTGTCCGAAAAGATGGTGCTTGCGGGCGTACCGAGCGTTGAAGGCGCGGGCGTAGTCGCCGTTGAGGTCACGCATGCCGTCGGAGAGGTTCGGCCGTCTCGTTTCCACGACGAGGTGGTAGTGGTTGCCGAGCAGGCAGTGGGCGTGGATACGCCAGTCATAGCGCTGCGCGATGCGCTCGAGCATGTGCATGAAGAGGCTTCGGTCGGCGTCGTCACGGAAGATGGGCGTGCCGTTGGTCCCCGTCGTCGAGACGTGGTAGTAGGCACCGGCGGCGACGTACCGGCAAGGGCGTCCCATGTCTCGAACATATCCACGCCGGGGCCCTTGCCTTGGCACGCGCGATATTCCGGCGCACAACGGTTACGAACGCGTCACGTGCCAGGCAGCTGACGCGTCCCGAAAGGACGCGTCAGGAGGTTACGCCGCGACTTTCGAGCGCTCGAGATGCTGATGAGACGGGCAGTAGTCGCGCTCGGGCAGCGGCGTGCGCTGGCACGGCTTGCCCTTTCGCGTCGTCGCGCGACAGCGAGCGACACCGCCGTCGAGGGCGCCGGCTTCGATCTGCTCCTCGATGAACGCGGCTGCCGCGGCCACTCCTTCCTGTACGGCCCACGCGACCTCTGCCTGCGCCGTGATCGGGAAGTAGCGGCGGATGTCCTGGAAGAGCGCGCGGTCCGGCTTGGCAAAGTAGAGCGGGTCTCGGGCGAGCCGCTCCATCGTCTGCTCGCATTGGTCGAGCACTGCACGGCGATATTCGAGATGCAACTCAGGCGCCACGTACGGATCGATCAGATCCTTAATCGACCTGTAGATCGCTCTCGAGTATTGATACATGCAGGCCTGTAGCTGGGCGACGTACTCCTCAGTCACAGTATCTCTGGCTCCCATTAATCCCCCGCAAAGCTTTGTTAACCCGCGGTAAACCGTCGACCGGCGGCGTCCGTCGAGGACGGAGTCTATAAGACCGGAGGCGGTGTTACAAAGTCGGCCCTTTCGTTGCCTTGCCGGAGAACGGCTAGCGCGTGATCTCGCGGGAGTAGGCGAGCCTGAAGCCCTTGTCGGCGGCGGCTGCCCGGCCCGCCTCGGCCTGCCCTCGGGACGAGTAGATCCCGCTGAAGACGACGTAATAGCCCGGGTGGAGGCTCGAATAGCGGCTGGAATCGAGCACGCCGACCTGGGGCAGGCCGGCCCGCGACGCCGCCCGAGCCCGGGCCAGTGCCAGGGAACGGCCCTGGCTCGTTGGGAGGGACTCGAGGACGACCGTGAACCCGCTTCGCCCGGCCGGCCACGACGTCAGTGACCCCGGCGCCGGGGCCGTGGTCGTCGCAGGTGGAGGCTCCGTCGGCGTTACCGGCGGCCCTGTCGAAGTGACCGCGGGGAGCGTCACAGTGGCCGTCTGCACGGCAGTGCTCGGCGTGTGGGCCGTGCCGGGCTCGGTCGCGACGATCGTGTTGTTCTCGGCGCCGGCGTCGGCGAGGACGATGGCAGCCGTTGCGCCGACGACCGCGATGACGAAGCCGAGCAGAACACGCCAGACCCAGTCGCCGGGGTACCACCCGAAGCGCGCCTGCCACGCGCCTGCGAGGCGGCCGATCACGCCTCGGGCCGGCTGCAGGCGGTAGCCGCACTCGAGGCAGTACTCCTGGTCGGGCTCGTGGGGGGCGCCGCAGCGAGGACACACCGGATGGGCAGGCGGCCTCGCCGGCTCGTTCACGGTTCCCAGCGTTCCTGCGCCGGGGACGGGAGCGCCTCGAGCAGTTCGGACGCAACCTCGTCGGCAACGGCGTGTCCGCAGACCGCGCAGAACTTCGCCTCGGCCGCCAGCGCCGCGCCGCAGTTGCGGCACGCGACGACGGGCGGTGTCGCCGTGGCGGCGCGCCCGCAGTTCCCGCAGAAGTGCGAGCCCCAGACGATCGGCGCGCCGCAGGCGCAGCGCGCTGCCGGGGCGGGCCGCCGCGCCGAGACAGACGCTGCCAGGAGTGTGTCGAGCTCCTGCAGCCGCTCGTCCAGCGCGGTCAGCTCGTCGCAACGCTCGACGAGCAGGTCCTGTCGGAACTGGTCGCGACGGAACATCTCGAGCATCAGCCCGCCGAGGTCGCGGAGCCGCTCTTCACGGACACGTAGCAGCGCGCGGCGCTCCCGGCGGAGCTGCCCTGGGTGCGGGGGTGACCGGCGCGGCGGCCCGGTCGCGTGGGCCGGCGCCGCGTCTTTGCGGCGGAAACGTGCAAGCAGCGAGGGCCGCGCCACGCGACCAATGTAACAGCGAGATGTGACCGCGTTACGCGGGCGTGTCCGGGCTTCGCGTCGCCGCGCGCCGGCCCCAACCGGCGAGGAAAAGCACGAACAGGACGATTGCGGCCACGCCGATGACAATGCCGAAGATCCAGCCGCCGAGCAGTGCGACGACGATCGCAACCACCACGAGCGCGAGCACGAGTCCGATCATGTCTGCACCGTTCCCGCGCGGCGCGGCGCGAAACTACGGCGCCGCGACGACGACGAGATGCTCCTCCGTCATCTCGCGCACGGCGTACCGCGGCCCCTCGCGCGTGTTCCCCGAGTCCTTCACGCCGCCATAGGGCATCTGGTCGGCGCGAAACGTCGGCGCCTCGTTGACCGTGATGCCGCCGAAGTCGAGCGCGTGTGCCGCGCGGAGGGCGCTGTCGAGGCTCGCGGTGAAGATTCCCGCCTGCAGGCCGTAGCGCGTGCCATTCGCGGCGGCGATTGCCTCATCGACCGAGTCGACGGCGCTCACCGTGCAGACAGGGCCGAACACCTCGTCACAGGAGACACTGTCGTCGGGGCTCGGCTCGGCGATGACGGTCGGCCGAATCAGGTCGCCGTCGAGGTCGCCGCCCGTCAGGACTTTTCCTCGGGAGGAGGCGATCCAGTCGAGGATCCGCTCGCGTGCGTCGTCGTCGATCACCGGCCCGACGTCCGTGTCCTCTTCCGCCGGGTCGCCGACTTTGAGCGCTTCGACGAGCGGCAAGAGCTTCGCGACGAAGTCGTCGTAGACCGGGCGTTCGACGTAGATGCGTTGCACCGAGATGCAGCTCTGACCCGCGAAGGCGAACGCGTTCTGCGCGACCTTCGTCGCTGCGAGCGAGATGTCGGCGTCCGCGCTGACGATGACCGGGGTCGCGTTGCCGAGCTCGAGGTTGACGCGCTTTTTCGGCGCGCGCTCCTTCAGCTTCCAGCCGACCGGCCCCGAGCCCGTGAACGTGATCAGCTTCACGCGCTCGTCCGCGACGAGGACGTCCCCGATCTCGGACGCCGGCCCGACGACGACGTTCACCCAACCTGGCGGCAGGCCGGCCTCCTGCTCGAGCTCCGCCAGCAGGAGCGCCGACAACGGCGTCTGGCTCGCCGGCTTCAGCACGACTGCGCATCCGGCCGCCAGGGCCGGCGCGAGCTTGTGAGCGACGAGGTTCAGCGGGAAGTTGAACGGGCTGATCGCGCCGACGACGCCGATCGGACGCCGGATCGTGAAGGCGAGCTTGCCTTCGCCCGCCTGGGCCGCATCCATCGGCACCATCTCGCCGGCGAGCTTGCGCGCTTCGACGGCGGCGAACGTGTAGGTCGACATTGCGCGCTGCGCTTCCACGCGCGCTGCCTTCATCGGCTTGCCCGCCTCGTCGGAGATCAGCCGGGCGACCTCGTCGTGTCTGCGTCCGAGCGCCGCGGCCACGCGCACGAGCACCTCGGCGCGCTTGTGGGCGGGTAGCGGTTCGCGCATGGCCCGTTCGGCCGCGTCCACTGCCTGGCACGTCTCGGTGGCGCCCGCTTTTGCGACGCGGCCGACGACGTCCCCCGAGTACGGCGAGCGCACCTCGATCCACTCGCCGGTCTCGACCCATTCACCCCCGATGAGCAGGCGCTTTTCAGTGAGCGCAGCGACCACAGAGCTAGTCTAGACCTGCATGCCCGAGGCACTGATCGTCGATGCCGTTCGCTCACCGATCGGTAAGCGCAACGGCACGCTCTCCTCGATTCGCGGGGACGAGCTCGCCGGTCAGGTGCTGAACGCGCTCGTCGCGCGCAACGACGTCGACCCGGCGCAGGTGGAGGACGTGCAGTTCGGCTGCGTCACCCAGATCGGCGAACAGGGATGGAACATCGGGCGCATGGCGCCGCTCGTCGCCGGCTGGCCCGAGACGGTCTGCGGCACGACCGTCGACCGGCAGTGCGGCTCCTCGATGCAGGCGAACTTCAACGCCGCCGCGGCGATCAAGTCCGGCCAGCTCGACCTCGTCGTCTCGGCCGGCGCGGAAATGATGTCGCGCGTCCCGATGGGGTCGAACGGGGGCGACCTCTCGGACAAGCTGCTCGAGCGCTGGCAGATCGTGCCGCAGGGAATCTCGGCCGAGGTCATCGCTGAGGAGTGGCACATCTCGCGCGAGGAGCTCGACGAGTACTCGCTCGAGTCGCATCGCCGTGCCGTTCGCGCGATCGACGAGGGCCGCTTCGCGAACGAGATCGTGCCGATCGACCTGACGAATCCGCACGTCGGCGTCGTCTTCGACGTTGACGAGACGCCGCGCCGAGACACATCGCTGCCGGCGCTGGCGGCGCTGCCGCCGGCGTTCCTGCCGGACGGCAAGGTCACCGCCGGCAGCTCCTCGCAGGTCTGTGACGGCGCCGCGGCCGTTCTGATCGCCGCCGAGGCCGCTGCGGAACGCCTCGACCTCGAACCGCGCGGCCGCTTCGTTTCCTTCGGGCTCGCCGGTGTCGACCCGCACCGCATGCTGCACGGCAATCCGCAGGCGTGCGCCGCGGCGCTCGCGCGCGCCGGACTGACATGGGACGACATGTCTGTTATCGAGGTGAACGAAGCGTTCGCGTCGGTCGCGCTGCAGTTCATGCGTGACACCAACCTGGAGGAGCGCGCGGAGGACGTGAACCCGAATGGCGGCGGCATCTCGCTCGGGCATCCGCTCGGCGCCACCGGCGCGCGGATCACAGCAACGCTGCTGAACGAGCTCGAGCGGCGCGACGCGCGCTACGGCATCGCGACCATGTGCATCGGCTTCGGCCAGGCGATAGCCGCGGTCATCGAGAAGCTCTAGGCGCTACCCTGCGGCGCGTGGGGGAGATGGCGGGGCGGGCTGTCGTGCGCAACCCGAAGGAGATCGTCGCGCGCGGGTACGACGCGATCGCGCTGCGCTACGCGGAGTGGGCGGGGCGCGTCGACTCGCCGGCACTCGCGTGGCTCCGCGACCTCGATGCGCGCCTGCCCGACAGTGCGAGCGTGCTCGAGCTCGGCTGCGGGCGCGGCGTCCCGGCGACACGCGAGCTCGCGCGCCGGCACCGCGTCACCGGCGTCGACATCTCGGCGGTGCAGATCGAGCTCGCACGCCACCACGTCCCCGAGGCGAGCTTCGTCCATGCAGACGTCGCGGACGTCGACATCGCCGCGCGTTCCCTCGACGCGGTCGTCGCGCTCTCGTTCTTCGGCCACGTGCCGCTCGACGAGCAGCGCGACCTGATCGCGCGCATCGGGACCTGGCTCAAGGAGGGTGGTCTGCTGCTTGGCACCTTCGGGTCCGGCGACGCGGGCGAGCAGGTCGACGAGGACTGGCTCGGCGCGCCCATGTACTTCGCGTCCCTCGGCGGCGATGCGTACGTGCCGCTGTTGCGCGAGTGCGGCCTGGAGCCGCTACGCGACGAGGTCGTCCTGCAGCGCGAGCCCGGGCACGGCGACGTCGCGTTCCGCTGGGTGCTCGCGCGGGCGTAGATGGAGATCCGCAAGGTCGGCGTCGTCG
Source organism: Gaiellaceae bacterium (assembly GCA_045806365.1). GTDB lineage: Bacteria > Actinomycetota > Thermoleophilia > Gaiellales > Gaiellaceae > 3-1-20CM-4-69-9. Next base: position 5,113 of record JBJMJL010000029.1, on the reverse strand, counting down.
GTCTCGGCACCATGGGTGCCGGCATCGCGCAGGTGAGCGTGCAGTCGGGCTTCGACACGATCGGTCGCGAGGTCAGTCCGGAGCTGGGCGAGCGGGGCCGCGCGACAATCGAGCGCTATCTCGTCCGCGCCGCCGAGAAAGGGCGGCTCTCGCCCGACGACCGCGACGCCGCCGTCGCGCGGCTGACGCTGACCACCGAGCTCACCGACCTCGCCGACTGCGATCTGGTGATCGAGGCGGTGCTCGAGGAGCTGCCGCTGAAGCGGGAGGTCTTCGCTGAGCTCGATCGAGTGACCCGGCCGGAGGCGATCCTCGCGACGAACACCTCGGCGTTGTCCGTCTCCGAGATCGCGGAGGCAACGGCGCATCCGGAACGCGTGGTCGGAATGCACTTCTTCAACCCCGCGCCCGTGCTGCCGCTTGTCGAGATCGTCCGCGCACGCGAGAGCTCGGACGAGGCGGTCGACGCCGCCTACGCGTGGGCCGAGAGGGCCGGCAAGCAGCCGGTGAGCTGCAACGACACGCCGGGGTTCATCGTGAACCGCATCCTCATCCCGCTGTTGAACGACTGCGTGCGCGTCCTCGACGAGGCAGATGTCGGCCCGGAGGAGATGGACAAGGCAATGACGAACGGAGCCGGCTGGCCGATGGGGCCGTGCGCGCTCATCGACCTGATCGGCATCGACGTGCACGTCCACGCGTCCGATGCGCTCCACCAGAAGCTCGGTGAGCCGCGGATGGCGCCGCCCGAGCGGCTCCTGCAGATGCAGCACGCGGGCACGCTCGGCCGCAAGAGCGGCGAAGGCTTCTACACGTACTAGGCCGCGAGCCGCGCCGGCAGCTCGAGCCGTACGGGCGCCGGCAGCTGCGGATGGCGCATGTGCGCCTCGCGCCAGATCTGGTCGGCCCTCTCGGCGCGAATGAGCTCGAGCGCGACGGCTCGCATCGTCGCCACGGAGGCGAGCTCGACGAGACGCTCGGCCTCCGCGTGGGGGAGCTGGGTCGCCAGGCGCGCGACGGCGTCGAGCCGCGCCACGAGCAGACGTGCGGTGCGGTTCGATCGGGCGTCCTCGGTCACGACCGCATCTTCGCCGGCGGTGCGGACGACCCTGCCTATGGGAGCGTCAGCTGGGCCCAGACGTTCGCGAGCAGCCGGTCGACGGCCGGCTGGCCGAGCGATGCGCCGAAGTTGATCGCGCCGGCGGCGAACACCTTGGCGCCGCCGGGCGTCTCGTAGTAGGTCATCTCCGCCGAGCGCCCGGCGCCAAGTAGGTCCGAGATACGCGCGAGGACCTGCGTCCCGTGCGGCGAAGCCGGCGACCGCGCGTCGATCTCGATCCCGTAGCGGCCGAACACGTCGCCGTCGGCGAGGCCGGTCTCGGCGAATGCCCACGGCGCCGCCGCGGCGCCTGTGACGGTGTAGCCGGCCTGGCGCTGCCCGTGGTCGGACCCGACGTACTGCACACCGACGACACGTGCTTCGGGGCGTCCGAGCTTTCGCCACGTCGCGCGCCGGACGAGCGTCTGGCCGACGCGGTCGACCCGCCGGTAGAGGTTGTTCGCCGCGAGGAACGCGAGGTTTCCGCCGGCGTCGCGGTAGCGCTCGATCACGTCGTATTCGTGCCGCGTCACGTACTCCTCGTGCCCGGGAAAGACGACGAGGTCGTACCGGCGCGCAAGCTCGTCGCCCGTCGCGACGGCGTCGACATCGTCGTCGGAGAGGAAGTCGACCGAGCGGCCGGTTCGATTCAGCCAGGCGGTGAACTCGAGATCCCAGTCGCGGAAGCGGAACGGAACGCCGAAGTCGAGGAACGGGCGTCGCAGATCGACACTGCGATAGCGCCCATGGACGTACCACGAGTCGCCCCAGCCGTCCCCGTCGGAATCGGCGAAGTTGTACGCGGCCCATGTGTTGGTCGCCAGGACGACGGCCACGCGCTGCAGGCCGAGCCGCCGCGGCCGCACGATGAACGGCGCGTAGCCGATGCGCCCGTCCACGGCCGTGGCCCGGACGAAGTACAGGCCGCTCGGCCAGTCCCCCGCCCGCACGACGCGGAGCAGCGCCGGCCGGTTGCGGTGCCCGCTCCAGTCGACCCGGATCGGACCGGTCTTCGCGAGACCTGCCGTCCGGACGTCCTGCTCGCTCGGCCGGCCCGGGGACTGGTACGCGAAGACCTGTAGGCGAAGGATGCGCGCGTCGGTCGCGAGGCGGAGCTCCGCCGCTTCGCCCGGGGCGTAGCTGCGCTTCGTGAACGCCGCGTCGATCCCCTGCACGCGGACGACCGGCGCGTCCCGGCCGCCGGCGGGCCCGTACGCGCCGTACACCTTCGATCCGAGGCGCAGTCGGAGGATGTACGTGCGCGGCTGAGTCGTCCTGGCGGGGCGCCAGACGAAGACGCCGGGGCCGGCCCCGAACACACGTGACCGGTGCCAGACAACGGACGTGCCTCCTTGGCCGGCGCGCACCATGTTCGTCGCGACCACGTCCATCCCGACGCGCGCCGGTCGTCTCAGTCGGAAGTGCACGAAGGCCGCATCGCGGAAGCCGTCGCCGTTCGGGCTCACCGTCGTGAGCAGACGGCGGTCGCCGGCGAACGGGCGTGACCCGTTCGTCACGTGCAGGTCCTGCAGCGCCGGAGCGAGCGCCAATGCCGACAGAAGGAGCGCGGTCACCCGCTTACACTTTCCTTACGTTCCACTGATGCAGCGCACAATAGGAGCGTCGATACTGACCCTAATGAGGTGGCTCCTCACCTTTGCCCTGCTCGCGGCGCTCGCGGTCCCGGCCCAGTCGGCCGCGCGTCAGCGTGGCCTGAACGACGGCACCCTGTCCCTGAAGGATGCGCGCGGCGTGTTCACGATCCAGGGGCGCGGGGGCGTGATCGGGAGCTTCGCCCAGGGGAGCGTGCGCATCATCGATCCGGTCGACGCCGACGGCACAGGCCCGATCGTCTCCGGCGAGGAGTTCCACCGTGAGATCGACGACGCGACCGACCTCTACCGCGGCACGAAGGTGCGCTTCCGCAACATCGGGGGGACGTTCAAGATCGTCGTCAAAGGCCGGGGCATCAACCTCTCGTTCGTCGGCAAGGGCAACATCACGATCAACGGGGCGGGCACGGAGGACGACGGCACGTATGCCACCAACGGCAGCGAATACAGCGCGGTCCCGGACTTCCCGTTCGCCTTCGTGCTGTCGGCGACCAACCCCTAACACTCCATGAGCAGTAGCACGCAATCGGTGCTCGTTGTCGAGGACGAGGCGTCCATCGCCTCCTTCGTCTCGCTGTACCTGAAGAACGCGGGCTACGAGGTGCGCACCGCGACGAACGGCGCCGACGCGCTCGCGTCGGTCCAGAGCCGGCAGCCGTCGCTGATCGTCCTCGACCTCATGCTGCCCGACATCGACGGGATCGAGATCTGCCGGCGCATCCGGCAGAAGTCGGACGTGCCGATCCTGATGCTGACTGCGCGCGACGAGGACGTGGACAAGATCATCGGCCTCGAGGTTGGCGCGGACGACTACATGACGAAGCCGTTCAACCCGCGCGAGCTCGTGGCGCGCGTGAAGTCGATCCTGCGCCGCGCCGCGCCGGAGCGGAAGGAGCCGGAGAGCGCGGTGCTCAAGCACGGCGACCTCGTCATCGACTCGGGCCGGCGCGAGGCCAAGGTCGGGGACCAGGAGATCCAGCTCGCGCCCAAGGAGTTCGACCTCCTCTGGGAACTGCTCGACCACCGCGGCCTCGTGCTGACCCGCGACCAGCTCCTCGAGCGCGTCTGGGGCTACACCTTCGCCGGCGACACGCGGACGGTCGACGTGCACGTGCGCCAGCTGCGGCGGAAGCTCGGGGAGGCCTCCCCGATCGTGACCGTGTGGGGCGTCGGCTACAAGGTCGGGCCCGCACGCGACGCGGTCAGCGCCTAGCAGTACCTTGTAGGCACAATGCTCGGATCGCTGCGCTTCCGGCTGCCGGCCCTGTTCCTCGTCGGCATCGTCGTGAGCGGAGTGATCGCGGCGGCCGTCGCGCTCGCGCTCTTCCAGAACTACGCGCGGCAGCAACTCCTGACCAAGCTGCGACGCGAGGCGAACGGCCTCACGCAGCTGTACCAGAAGCAGGCGATCGCGGCGAACGACACGGGTGCACGCACTCTGCGTTTCGCGCCGCCGCAGCTCGAGCGTGCGACGGGAGACAAGATCTTCTACGTCGGGGCTGACGTGTTTCCCGACCAGGTCTCGGGCCTGCGCCAGCTGCCGCAGAGCTCCGTCGACTGGCGTTCCGGTCAGAAGCGGACGCTCGAGTTCCGCCCCCCTGGTTTCAAGCGCACGTACCTCGCGGTGCTGCAACCGATGCGACTGGCGCCGCACAGCTCACCGTTCGGCGCGCTCGTCGTCGCGACACCGAAGACGGAGATCACGAGCGGGCTGCAGCCGCTCGCGGAACGTCTCGGGCTGGCGTTCATCGGCGGCATCCTCGTCGCCGGGCTGCTCGGTTGGTACCTGTCGCGGCGGATCACCCGTCCGGTTCTGGCCTTGTCGGGGGCGACGGACGAGATCTCGCGCGGCCACTACGACGTCGCCGTTCCGGACGTCCCGGGCGGTGGCGAGATCGGACACCTGGCACAAAGGTTCGGCGAGATGGCGAAGCGTCTCGACGACGCGGAGCAGCAGGAGCGCAACTTCCTGATGAGCGTCTCGCACGAGCTGCGCACGCCGCTGACGGCCATCCGCGGGCACGTGGATGCGCTGCGGGAAGGGGTGGCGGCCGACCCGGTGGTGCGCGCTGCGTCGCTCGACATGATCGCGAGTGAGACGGCGCGCCTCGAGCGGCTCGTCGGCGACGTGCTCGATCTCGCCAAGCTCGAGGCGCACAGGTTCACGCTGCTGAAGGAGGAGGTCGACATGGGGCGCCTGCTCGACCAGGCCTACGCGAGCTTCGGCGAGGAGGCGCGGCGGCGGGAGAGCGACTACCGCTGCGAGATCGACGCGCGGCCGGTGATCGTCTCCGACGGCGATCGCGTCCTCCAGATCATCTCGAACCTGCTCGCGAACGCGTTCCGCTGGACGCCCGACGGCGGCAGCGTCGCGCTCGCGCTCGCGGCCGAGAACGGCAAC
>JBJMJL010000028.1:0-18177 GCA_045806365.1 Gaiellaceae bacterium | reverse complement strand
GGCGACCGCCACGACGAGGACGATCGGCGCGAGGAGCTCGACCGTTGCGCGTGCGCCCCTCACACGCGCTCGACCGCTTGCTGCCCGACGCGCGCGAACAAGCCGCCGGGTCGGATCAGCAGCACGAGGATCACCGCCGCGAAGAGGAACGAGGGCAGGTACTGGCTCTGGTCGGTCGGGAGGGCGCCGCCGAGGAAGCCTGCGGCGAAGCCGATCGCGAACCCGCCGAGTGTCGCCGAGACGAGACGGTTCATCCCGCCGAGGACGACACCCGCGAGCACGAGGATCGTGTCGCGCAACGCGAAGTTGGGCGTGACGAGGGGTGTCTGCACCGTCATCAGCACGGCCACCGTGGCCGCGAGCAGGCCGGACAGCACGACGGCGGAACCGATCACGCGGTTCGCTCGCACCCCGAGCAGCCGGGCGGTCCGGAAGTCGAGCGCCGCCGCGCGCATGTGCAGGCCGACGTTCGTCCGGGCGAGCAGCAAGACGAGCAGGACGAGGCAGCCCGCCGCGACCGCGGCCGCGACGATCGAGATCTTGCGAATGTCCACTCCACCGACGGTCCAGGGCTGGTTCAGCGACGAGAGCGACGCCGCGATCTTCCCCAGCGAGCCGAACCACAGCAGCGCGATGCTCTGCAGGAGGAACGCGACTGCGAACGTCGCGACGAGCATCACTGCCGGGGTCTGCGTGCGCAGCGGGCGGAACACGACCCAGTCCATCGCGACGGAGAGCACCACGACGACGCCGAAGCACAGCAGGATGCCCACCCAGACGGGCCAACCGTGCTCATACGCGAATGCGAGCGCATACGCGCCGGCCATGACCAACTGGCCGTACGCGAAGTTGACGAGGCGCAGCACACCGAACACGAGACCGATCCCGACGGCCATCAGCGCGTAGATCCCGCCGAGTCCGAACGCATCGGCAAGCGTCTGCCAGTCGGCCCCGAGGAACGTCGCGATCGTCATGCGAAGTACGCCGAGATGAGGGCGTCGGTGTCAGCTGCAGACTCGGGGCCGAGCGTGATCTGCAGACGGCCGTTCGAGAGGACGTGCGCGCGGTCGGCGAGCGCGACCGTCCGCTGCGCACGCTGCTCGACGAGCAGGATCGCGATGCCGCGCTCCCGGATCTGCTGCAACGCCTCGAACACGACGTCGACGACCCGAGGCGCCAAGCCGAGCGAAGGCTCATCGAGCAACAGCACCTCCGGCTGCGCAACGAGCGCGCGCGCAATCGCAAGCTGCTGCTGCTGTCCGCCCGACAGCGCGCCGGCAGGCCGCTTGCGAAACTCCGCAACGACGGGAAACAACTCGTACGCACGCTCCAACCCGCCGCTTCCACGTGCGGCCCTCCCGAGCCTCAGGTTCTCCTCGACCGTCAACTCGGCAAAGATGCGCCGGCCTTCGGGCACGAGCGCGACGCCTGCGCGCGCGACGTCCTCAGGCGAACGGCCCGCGAGCGAGCGGCCGTGCAGGCGCACGTCGCCGCCGGCCACGGCGACGACGCCCATCACGGCATGCAGCGTCGACGACTTCCCGGCTCCGTTCGGGCCGATCAGCCCGACGATCTCACCGCGGTCGACCGTCAAGGAGAGCCCGCGAACAGCATGCACGGCGCCGTGGCGAACCTCGAGCGCGTCGAGCTCCAGCACCGGCGCCGTCATTCGTGGACCGCGCTGTCGCCGAGGTACGCGGCGGTCACGTCGAGATTGCCGCGAATCTCGGTCGGCGTCCCCTCCGCGAGTGTCCGGCCCTGATCGAGCACGTGGATGCGGTCGCAGATCTCCATGACCAGGCCCATGTTGTGGTCGATGAGCAACACACCGGCCTCGCGCGCGTCGCGGACGGCACGCACCGCTTGGGAGAGCGCCGGCAGCTCGGCCTCCGGCAGGCCGGCCGCAGGCTCGTCGAGCAGGACGAAGCGCGGGCTCGTCGCCAGCGCACGGGCCACCCCGAGACGGCGCTCGTCTCCCTGAGCGAGCGTCTGCGCGGGAGCATCCGCGCTCGCTGTCAGCCCGAGCGCCTCGAGCAGCTCCTGCGCCCGCACGCGCGCGGCACGCGGCGGCGTGCCCGCCCCGAGGGCAGCGACCTCGACGTTCTCGCGAACGGACAGCGAGCGAAAGGCGTGGCTGTGCTGGAACGTCCGGGCGAGCCCGGCGCGACCCCGGCGGCCCGGGCGCCAGCGCGTGATGTCGCGTCCCTCGAGCTCGACGACGCCGCTGCTCGGCCGGTCGAAGCCGCTGAGGACGTTGACGAGCGTCGACTTCCCGGCCCCGTTCGGACCGATCAGACCGACGATCTCGCCGCTGCGAAGCTCGATCGTGACGTCGCGCAGCGCGTGCACGCCGGCGAAGGAGCGCGACACGGCGGAGGCCCGAAGCGTGGCCTCGGGCCCCCGCGGTTGCCGTTCAGCGCTCAGATCTTCGGTACGACCTTCGCGACGATCGTGCCGACGACCTTCGGCACGTTGTTCTGGATCCGGATGACGCGGTACCTGCGCCCGAAGACGGTGTGCAGTCGCTTCGAAAAGCTCACGTTGCCGGAGATCGTGGCCACGTTCCTGAACTTCTCCATCGCGTTCGCGAGCGCTACTCCCTTCGTCGAGCCGTGTGCCCGCCTGATCGCGGTGACGACGCCGTCGATCGCGGAGGGGCCCGTGATGAATCCGCCGGTGCCCGCCTTCACCTGCTTCGCCAGCCTGTTCACCGCCTTGCTCGGGTCGTCTCCGAAGCTCGACGCGAACGTGACGAACCAGTAGTTCGTGACCTTCGGATTCGCGGGGAGCCAGTAGGTCCCGTCTCCGGCCCACGAATTGAGGACGGGCGTGTCGTTGCCGACCGACCGCATGCCGGTCAGAAGCGTCGACAAGGCGCCGAACGCGCCGGCGGTCGACGTCACGACCACGTCCGCCTTGACGCCGTTGAGGCGGCTGACGGCGTTTTGTACGTTGTTCCCGCCAAGTGACTGGTAGGTCTCCTTGGCGACGATCTTGCCGCCGAGCTGCTTCCAGCGCGCCTCGAATGCCTGCACGACGTTCTTGAAGTAGACGATGACGGTGTCCGTCGCCAGCGCCGCCGTTCTCCACTTCCGGCTCCACGCGTACTGTGCCATCGCCGAGCCCTCGTCCTGCGCGACGTTTCCGAAGCTGAACGCCAGATGTCCCTTGGAGCCGAAGCGCTTGGGCCCCATCTGGTCGGTGCCGATGCACGGGGCGACCGCGAGCGTGCCGCGGTTGATCGCGGCGCTGACGACAGGCGCGGCGAGGTCGACGTCACACGTCGTGAAGATGACGTTGGCCTTCTGACCGAGCAGCCGGAGCGCGCACGCCCGTGCGACGTCCGCCTTGTTCCCCTGCGTGTCGCACGTCAGCAGCCTGAGCTTCCGTCCGCCGACGCCGCCCTTCGCGTTCACCGTGTTGATTTGCAGCTTCGCGGCAGCAAGCGCCGGACCGTCGAACGGCGCCATCGCCCCGTTGCCGTCGAACGCCCAGCCGATCACGATCGGCGCTTTCGCCGCACGGTTGCTCGTCGCGGCGAGCGCACTCCCGATCAGGACGAGCGCGAGCAGTGCCGCAGCCGCGATCGCCAATCTCCCTCGACTTCTCATCTATGCCTCCTCTTGGGTTCCCCAGCCAACCTGGATTAGACGGCACCGGGCGATACCTGGTCAACCGGCGTTCGGATTCGAGCGTCCCAGACGCCCTCGAGCGAGTCTCGCGCCCTCGCCGCGAGTTCATCGGCGGGCGCGTCCCACAGCGAGTCCGGCCACGCGTTGCCGAATGTCCCATTGTCGGAAAAGATCTCGACGTCGTAATAGCCATCCCAGCCGGCGGCCTCGACCGCTCCGAGCAGCGCAGGCAGGCCGGCCACGCCGTCGCCCGGCAGCACGCGATCCGCCCAGCTGCGCGTCGGCTCGCGCCAGTCGCCGACGTGCACGCCCACGAACCGGTCCGCGTACCGCTCGATGTCGGCGAAGACATTCGGCGTGTTCCAGACATGCCATGTGTCGAACTGCAGGCCGAGCGACGGATGGTCGGCATCGTCGATCAGCTGGGCCGCCTCGGACAACGACGAGATCATCGTCCAGTTCTCGCCGCCGATGCGATTGATCGGCTCGACGCCGATGCGAACTCCCGCACGTCGCGCTTCCTCCGCGATCACGCGCAGGCCTTCGACGACCGTGTCACGGTCGTCCCCCGGGCCCGTGATACATACGACGCTGCTCGGCCGGAATGCGGCGAGGCGGTGCACCGAACCGCAGATGGCGTCGACGCGCGCGTCGGGGTCGCTCGGCCCCTCCATCAGCGGCAGCGGCAGCACGGAGGGAATCCCCGGAATCGCGGCCGCTGCGCCGAGCCCGGATGCCTCGAACGATTCCAGGGCTGCCGCGTCATCGGAGAGCTTCAACTCCCAGACGCCGATCGCGTCGGCGCCGGCTGCGGCGTACGCGCGCACGTCGTCGGCGAACGACGACGTCAGCGTCGTGATCTGCGAAATCGAAAAAGGCGGCCGGATGCAGGGATCCTACGCCGGAGGAGGTCACGCGCGACAAGGGTCCCGGACCCGGCCCCGAGGCCAGGGCCGGGCCACGTGCTCGCACCGATGTGGAAGACGTTCGCGACCGGCGTCCGGTGGCCGGGCTGCTGCGCGAACGGCCGCCAGAGGAAGTTCTGATCGAGCGCGAGAGAGCCCGAATACGGGTCGCCACGCTCGAGGTTGATGTTCGCCGCCTGTAGATCCGCCGGCGACAGGACGACACGCTTCAGCACCGACGAATCGAGGTTGGGAATGTGCCGCATGAGACGATCCTGGATGCGATCCGCGTAGCGCTCGCGCAGATCCTCCGTCCACGCGCCGTTGCCGCAGTCGAGCTCGTCCGCGGCGTCGCCTTTCACGTGCCACGGCAGCTCCTGCAGCTGAATCCACAGGAGGCCGCGCCCAGTGGGTGCACGCGACGCGTCCATCGTCAACGGCTGGCCGACGACGATCGTCGCTTGCGCCGGCAGCAGGCCCCGTTCTGCTTCGTTCACGGCACGTGACACACCGTCGAGCCCGGAGGTCACGTGGACAATGGCCGTCTGGCCGAGGCGCTCGTCGCCGTCCCAGCGCGGCGGTTCCGAGAGCGCGTAGTGAATCTGCATCTCGGCGCGTCCGAAACGAAAGCGCCTGCCCGCAGTCGCGACGTCACCGTCGAGGTCGAGGAGGCGGCCATAGAGCTGCGTCGGCGTGACGTTGCAGATGACGGCGCGGCGCGCACTCACGACGTCTCCCTCGACTGTGCGGACTGCGACTCCTCGACCGTCCTGGACGAGCACGCGCTCCACGTCGGCCCCGGTCCGGCAGGTACCGCCGTTGTCCTCGATCAGACGGACGAGCGCGTCGACGAGCCGCGCGCCGCCACCGCGCGGGATCGGCATGCCGCCGGCTTCGATCGCGAAGGCGATCACGCGCGTCATGAAGCCCGACGCCGCCGCGTCCGGGCCGAGCCCCGTGTGCAACACCCACGGTGCGAGCAGCCCGTGCGTGCGCTCGGAGTCGAACGTCGTCTCGAGCCAGTCGCGGCTCGACTGCACCACCTCGGCGCCGAACGACGCGAGGCCACGACGGCCGAGCCGCCGGTATGCCTTCAGCGCGAGCTGCGCGCCTGCGCGCGACCAGAGCTCCGTACCGAGGACGCCGAAGACGAGCTCCGCCTGCGCCCCGACGGCCGCCATCGACTCGCTCCACGCGGGCCCGTGCTCGCCCGCGTTTGCCTCCGAATCGGTCGACAGAAAGGCGGCTTCGCCGTCGGGGAACGCGGTCGCGGTCGGCTGCTCCGTGTTGAGGTACTCGAGCCCGCGCTGGGCGAGCTCGTCGGCGAGCTCTGCGTGCGCCGGGCCGCCGACCCAGAGGGGATGCCAGGCGCTGAAGACGTCGTGCACGAAGCCCGGCTCGGTCACCTCGGCGGTCTTGATCGCGCCTCCGTATTCCGCTTCACGCTCGAGAACGCATACGTCCCAACCCCCGCGCGCGAGCAACGCCGCGCATGCAAGCGAGTTGATGCCGCTGCCGACGATGACGGCGTCGTGCTCAGCCACGTGCGAGGTCGAGGAACTCCTCGTCGGTGAGGACGTCGCGCTTGCGGGCGCCGAGCTCCTTGACACGCGCCAGCAGCTCTCGCTGCGCGTCGTCGCTCAGCTCGACGCCCAGCTCCTGCGCCTTGATGCGAATCGAGTCGATCCCGCTCTTCTTGCCGAGCACGATTCCACGCTCGGCGCCGACGACGTCGGAGGAATACGGCTCGATCGCGGAGGGGTCGTGGAACTGGCTCGCGACGGCGCCCGACTCACGACGGAACAGGTTGTCGCCCACAAGCGGCTTGTACGGCTCGAGCTCGTAGCCGGAGAGCGCGCGCAGGCGCTCGGAGAACGCGCGGACGCGCTCGAGCTGCAGGTTCGTCTCGATTCCGTAGAGCCCGCGCAGCGCCAGCGCGACTTCGGGAAGGTTGGCGTTGCCGGCGCGCTCTCCCATGCCGTTGATCGTCCCGTGGATCCACCGCGCTCCGGCGCGCGCGGCCGCTACCGCGGCGGCCGTGGCGACGCCGAAGTCGTTGTGGCCGTGGAAGTGGACGGGATGCTCGTCGCCGAGCCACTCGCGCGTGCGGCCGACCAGATCCGCGACGGCCTCCGGCGCCGCGATGCCGAGCGTGTCGACGACGACCACCTCTTGCGCGCCCGCCTCGACCGCCGTCTTGTAGACGGTCTCGAAGTACGAGGGATCGGCGCGCGTGCCGTCGACGCCGAAGAACGCGACCGTGATGCCCTGCTCGACCGCGAACGAGACGGCGTACACGATCCGCTCGAGCATCGCCTCGCGGTCGACGCCCAGCGCGTCGAGCTTGAGGTCGGAGATCGGTGACTCGATCACGCTCCCGCCGACGCCGAGCTCGACGAGCGCCTTGACGTCGGCCTCGACCGCGCGCGAGAAGCCCCAGACCTCTGCGGTGAGCCCGTCGTCGCGGATCAGCTCGACTGCACGCCGGTCGTCCGCGGACACGCGCGGGAAGCCGGCTTCGATCCGCTCGATCCCGAGCTCGTCGAGACCCCGCGCGAGCTCGAGCTTCTCCTCCGGTGTAAGGACGACACCGACCGTCTGCTCGCCGTCCCGCAGAGTCGTGTCGTAGAAGCCGACCCGCGCCTCGAACGCGTACGGCGTGTTGAGCTCTCCCGTCCAGAAGGTCATCGGGTCACCGAAAATCGTCCGGGTAGCTCGACAGCTTCTCCACGCCGTCGTCGGTGATGAGAAAGTTGTCCTCGACGCGCAGACCGCCGCCACCGTCCCAGTAGGCACCGGGCTCGATCGCGAGCACCATGCCCTTCTCGATCACACCGCCGCCGGCCTGATGTGCATAGGGCGGCTCGTGCGCGCGCGCGCCGACGCCGTGCGCGATCGGATGCGTCGGCTGGCCGGGAAAGCCGGCGTCGGCGATACCCGCGCGGATCAGGCGGTCGAGCTCTGCAAGGCTTGCGCCGGGCCGGCAGTGGTCGAGCGCTCGCTGGTATACGGCGAGCAGCGCATCGAGCAGCTCGTCGTAGCGCTGCGCGAGCGTGCCGGGACAGACGTTCTTCGTGTGGTCGCACCAGTAGCCGTCGGCGCAGACCCAAATCTCGAAGAGCGTCGGCTCGTGCTCCTGCACCGGGCGATGTCCCGTTGCGGTGAACGTCCGGATGCCGGGCCCCGACCACACGAGCGAGAACCCGAGCGCCAGCTCGACCTTCGCTTTCCAGCCGGTCCCCTCGCCGTGCACACTGCCTTGCCAGAGCGCCGCCGCCTCGCTCTCCTTCATGCCGGGACGAAGCTCGCGCGCGACGTGCTCCATCGCCGCGGCGGCGATCTCGTTCGCGAGCCGCATGCGTTCGACCTCCTGGCCGGTCTTGACCTGCCGCGCCTGGTTGAGGAGCGGTGTCGCGTCCTGCGCGTCCGGAAACGCGTCGAACCAGCCCTTCGTGTAGGTCGTCGGCTCGCCCACCATGCGGTCGGCCGCCTGCGTGCCGAGGCTCAGCTCGAGGCCCACGCTGCCGAAGTCCTTCGCGGCCTCGCGGGCGGTTTCCAGCGCGCGAGTCGCGGGCGGCCGCGCATCGGTCGGGTCATAGCCTGGGACGAGCCGGACGTCGGACGTCCACGCCGTCTCCGCGGCGTCCTCGGCCGACGGCTCGATCGTGATCAGAATGGGCTCGCCCTCGCGCGGAAAGACGGCTGCGTCGAATCCCTTCATCCCCCAGAAGTTGGTCAGGTACAGCACGTTGTCGGGCGCGCGAACGACAAGCGCCTCGAGATCCTGATCCGCCATCAGAGTGCGCACGCGCTCGAGCTTCGTGTCGTCGCGCGGCCAGCTCATAGCTTGGCCGTCACGTGCAGGAGATGACCGTCGGGAGATCTGAAATACGCCATCCGTTCGCCCCACTCGCGGTCGGTCGGAGGCTCGACCTCCTCGGCGCCGGCTGTCCGCAGCTGCTCCGCCGCGGCGTCGACGTCGTCGGCGTACACGCAGAGCTCGAACTCCCGGCCCTCGTGCTCCGGCCGTCGCTTCGAGACCGCGATGCCGAGGGGATCGAGCTTCAGGAAGGCGAAGTCCGGCGTTCCCTCCGGTGGGAAGCGGTAGACCTCGTCGAAGCCGAGATTGCCGACGTAGAACTCCGTGGCGCCGGCGACGTCGTCGACGTAGAGGATCGGGAACGCCTCGCGGAAACGAGTCACCCGTGCGCGTCCTGCCACGAGACGACCGGATTGCGGAGCACGCCGATCCTCTCGATCTCCGCCTCGATCACGTCGCCCGGCCGGAGGTACAACGACGCCGCGTCCTCACTGAACCCGGCGACACCGCTGACCGTGCCGGTGGAGACGACGTCGCCCGCCGAATAGCCGAGAGGCGAGTAGTGCGAGAGGATCTCCGGGATCGTCACCGACATGTTGCCGCTGTACGACTCCTGCCGCGACTCGCCGTTCACTCGCAGCTCCATCTTCAGGTCGTGTGGATCGCCGATCTCGTCGGGCGTGACGATCCACGGCCCGAGCGGGCAGAACGTGTCGATCGCCTTGCAGAACGAGAACACGCCCGACCGCATCTCGCGGCGCTGAATGTCACGCGCTGTGATGTCGTTGAAGATGACGTAGCCGCCGATGTAGTCCGCCGCCTCCTCGGGCGTGAACCACTTTCCCGGCTTGGAGACGACGACGGCGAGCTCGAGCTCGTAGTCCAGCTCCTCGGTCAGGTGCTCGGGGTACACGATCGCCTCGTCCGGGCCGATGATCGCGTCGACGTTCTGGAAGAAGACGATCCACGGCGCGATCTCGTGCGACCAGCCGACGCGCTTCGACTCCTCCTCGTGCTCGCGGAAGTTGCCGGCGGTGTGGATGAACTTCTTCGGAGTGATCGGTGCGCGCAGCGTGACTTCGTCCAGCGTGTGCTCGCGCCCGTTCGGCTCCGCGCCGCCGCGTTCGAAGTACTCGCGCACCGAGACGACGTCGAGCTCCGCGACCGTGCCGTTCTCCAGCTGCCCGGCCTTGCCGTCGTCGAACGTCACGAGCTTCATCGGCGCGCCGCCAGCCAGGCGAGGACGTCCTGCGCGTTGCGGTCGGGCGGAAACACGGGGTAGAAGACCCTGACGATCCGACCCTGGTCCGCGACGAGCGCGAGCCGCTTGTACAGCGTCAGACCTTCGACTTCGAACGTCGGCAGGCCCGGGTCGCGCGCGAGGTCGAGCCACTCGTCGCTGATGACGGGGAACGGCATGTCGTTGCGCTCGGCGAACTCGATCTGATCGGCGAGCGGCTGCGTGGATATCCCCGCGACACGCGCGCCGAGCGCCGCCAGCTCGGCATTGTGGTCGCGAAAGCCGCATGACTGCGGCGTGCAGCCACGCGCGCCGGGAATCTCGTCCCAGCCGGGCAGCAGCGGCCGGCCCGGCTTGCCGGTGCGCGGGTAGACGTAGAGGACCTCGAAGTCGCGGACGTTCACGGGGCCCCGGGACGAAGGCAGGACGAGGTCGGGCAGCTGCGCCTCGGTCAGGTGGTCGGCGGCGCCGTCGTCGACGGGGACCGGCAGGCCCTCGGGCAGGACGTAGGGATCCGACATCACGCCGTCACGCCGCTCCCTCCGCTCGCCGCCGCGCGGCGGCGAGCACCCGCCGGCGGATCAGGCCGCTGAACGGCCGGACGACACACCAGTAGCGCCGGAACCGCCGTCGCGACGCCGACGGGACCTGAACGCGCGTCTCCGTGGACAGTCGACCGTCCTCCGCGCGGAAGCGGACGAACGCCCTGGCCGCCGGCTCCGGCCCTCGTCCGCGCAGCCGCCAGAACTGGCCCTCCAGCGCGACCGCGATGCCTTCGCCGGGAACGTCTTCGACGACGACGGCGCGCCGGCTGATCGTCTCGACGAGGTTCTGGTCACGCCGCGGCAGTCCGAGCCCGCGCGCGAACACCAGAGCGCGCACCAGCGGTACGTCGCCGAATGTCACCTCGCGCAGCGCGCGGTCGAGCGCGGCCGCGCTGCCGTCGACGGCGACCGCGTGCCGCGTGACGAACTCGTAGGTCATGCGACCTCGCAGATCCGCTGCGCGACACCCGTATAGACGGTGGCGATCTTGACGAGGCCGTCGATGTCGAGGTTCTCGCCGAGCTCCGGGTCGGGCAGCCCGCTGGACGTCCCGTAGTTCACGCTTTCGATCCCGTAACGCGTCAGCGTCGATGCGTCCGAGAACCAGCGCACCGTGTCCCGTTCCGGGCTCGCGCCGAAGACCTCTGCGTGCGCGTCGTCGATCGCGGCGACCAGCGGGTGGTCTGCTGCGATCTCCGAGCCGGGGGCGGTCACGTATGCCTCCCACTCGATGCCGTGCTCGGGAAAGCGCTCACGCAGCCCGCGCACGAAGTCGCCGAGCTCGCTCCGTGCGTCGGCCATCGGGAGCGTCGGCGGGACGCGGAAGTCGACGAAGAGATCCGTGCGATGCGGCGTCCGCGACACGCGCCAGGCGAAGCCGCCGTTGATCGCGCCGACGTTGACGATCCCGGGCTTCCCGCCGTATGACGTTCGCTCTTCCCATTCGGGCGCGTATGCGAGCACGGCGTCGAGCACGTCGCGCATGCGCACGATCGACGTCGTGTCGCGCTTCCCCTCGCTGAACGCCGTGTGGATGAACGGCCCGCTCGTCGACAGGCGCAGCCAGAGCGACCCGTAGTGACCGAGCACGATCTTCTGCTCGGTCGGCTCGCCGAGCACGCACATGTCGGTGACCGCACCGTGCGACGTCAGAAAGCGAGAACCGGACGCGTAGCCGCGGTACTCGCTGCCGACGAAGTCGGGATGCCACTGCGTCTTCTCGATCTCGCCAGAGACGCACGCGATCATGACGTCGCCGCGCAGCCGCACCCCGGCGTCGCGCAGCGCGCGCACCGCTTCCATGTAGCAGGCGAGCGCGCCCTTCATGTTCGAGATGCCGAGCCCGTAGACGCGGCCGTCCTGCACGAAGCCTTCCGGCTGGAAGCCGCGGATGCCGGCGAGCCACGGCTCGCGTCCGGAGTACGAGGTGTCCATGTGCCCGTTGAACATCAGCGACTTCCCGCCGCCGGCTCCCTCCCAGAGGCCCACGGCATTCGGCCGCCCGTCCTCGACCTGCTGCCACTGCACCTGCAGGCCCATGTCCTCGAGCTCGGCGCGGACTCGCTCGCCCATCGCCTGCTCGTCGCCTGTCGGGCTCGGCACGGAGACGAGGTCGACGGCGAGCTGGACGAGGCGGTCGGCGTTGACCTCAACGGAAATGCGGCAGCACCTCCCGTCCGAACAGCTCGATCTGCTCCTGGCGGCGGTCGCCCCAGAGCTCGAGCATCACGTGTGTGCAGCCGGCTGTCCGGTACTCCTCGATCGCCGCGATGCAATCCGCCGGCGTCCCCGCGATGGGTCTGCACTTCTCGAGGATCTCGTCGGTGACCTTCGATTTTGCGGCCAGCCGACCCCCCTGCTCCATCGCCTCGGCGACCGGGCGGATCTCGTCCTGCGTCAACCCTGCGAGATCGAGGAGCGTGTCGGCAGCGCCCTTGATGTTCTGCACCTTGTTCGCGAGGTACATCCCGGCGATCTCTCGCGCGCCGTCACGCCCTGCATCGCGGTCGCTCTCGTGGATGGAGGCGACGATCGTGCAGCCGATGTCGATGTCCGCGGCGACGTTCTCGCGCGTGTAGCGGACGAACGCCGGCGTCGTGATCGAGGGCGTCAGGCAGCCGTCGGCGATCTCTCCCGCGAGCGCCTGCATCTTCGGGGCGGTCGCCGCGACGTAGAGCGGCGGGACGTCCCGCGGGGTCTCGGCGCCGTCCTGCAGGCCCGGGACGGAGGCGCTGAAGGTGTCGCCCTCGTACTCGAACGGCGCACCGGCGAGGACACCGCGCACGATCTCGACCGCCTCGCGCATCGGGCCGAGGGTGCGCTTGCCGTTCAGGCGCGCATTGTTGAGGAAGATCTTCGACGTGCCGAAGCCGAGCAGGAAGCGCCCCGGTCCCGCCGCCTCCTGCACCACGCGTGCATCCATGGCGACCTGCACGGGGTGCCGCGTGAAGGGGGAGATGATGCCCCAGCCGACGGTGAGCCGCTCGGTCTCGCGCGCGATCAGCGCGGACGTCACCGTCGACGAGCGCGCCTCCATGCCGTGCTTGCGCCACCACGGATATGCCTCGGCCAGCCAGATCGTGTCCATCCCGGCGCGGTCCATCGCGCGTGCCGACTCGAGCATCTCGTCGAGCGGCTCCATCGTCAGCTGCATCACCCCGATGCGGAGCGGCGGTGCCATCAGGACGATCCTCTCAGGACCTTGTAGTAGAACGCCGCGGGCCAGAGCGTCCCGTCGGGCCGCTGCGAGTAGTCGGGCATCACGCCGAGTTGCGTGTAGCCGGCCGACTCGTAGAAGGCGCAGGCCTCGGCCCGGTCATGCGTCGTCAGCCAGAGGAGGCTGATGTCGCGCTGGACCGCCTCGGCTTCGATCGCCTCCAGCAGCTGCCGGCCGACGCCGCTCCCGCGTGCGCTCTCTGCCACGGCGACCCGCTGGACCTCGGCGCGATGCCGTGCATTCGCGGCGGTGCTCGGTGCCAGGTGCGCCATGCCGAGCACGTCGGCCTCCTGCTCGGCGACGAGCACGACCCGACCGGCTTCGGCGAGGGCGGTGCGGTGCAGTGCCTCCAGGTTGGTCTCCGCCGCAGCTCCGAGCGCCATTCCGGCCTTCATCGCCTCCGCGTGCAACTGCGCCAGGCGAGGCACGTCGCGCGGCTCGGCGCGCCGAATCGCTACTCGTCTTCGGTCGACGTCGTCGGGCCCTCGCCCTCGGGGTCATACGCGTCGGGAGCCCACGGGTTCAGGCCTTCCTCGGCTCCGCTCGAGCCCTCGGGGTCGGCCGGACCGTCGGCCGGCTCGCCGGCGTCTTTGAGCTCCGGATCGGTTTCGGGCGGCTCGCGCTCGGTCGTCGGCTCCGGCGTCCCGGCGCTGCCCATCTCGTCGCTCGTCCCGCCGCTCACTTTGCCTCCTGCACCTGCTTGTCCAGTGCCGACAGCACCTGCGACACCTGCTGATTCACGATCGGCTGGAGCACACGCTGCCCCATCGACGCAACGGGCCCGAGGATGTGGACGTCGGCCTCCCACTGCATGTTCGTGCCGCCGTCGGCTTCGCTCAGGTGGAAGGACGTATCCATGTTCATGATCGCCCCCACCCCGTTCCCTTTCGCGTGCAGCTTTGCGAACTCGGGCTCGCGCTGCTCCTGCTTCTCGAAGTCGATCGACATGCGCAACCCGCCCAGCCCAAGCGGCACCTTCACGTGCGCGCGCCAGTGTCTGTCGTCCGCGACGTCGAACGACTCGACGCCGGGCATCGTCTGCGCCATCTGTGCGGGATCGTTGAGCACGGCCCAGACAGTGCTGACCGGCGCGTCGAACCGGCGCTCGCCCGAGACCTTCACCGGCTCTCCACGGTGACGAGCTTGCGCGTCTCCGAGGGGTCCCGCAGCAACTCCCACACCTGGTGGTACGGATTGCAGCTGCGCCAGACGATCGGCCCCTCGCCCCGCTTTCCCAACGCGTCCTGCAGCGCAGCGCAGACGGCGTGGATACCGGCGCCGCCGCCCTCCCCCATCCCCTTCGCGCCGAGCGGCGTGAACGGCGACTCCGACTCGATGAAGCCGTTCTTCATCGGCGGCATGTCGAGCGCGTGCGGCACGTGGTAGTCGTAGAAGTTGGGCGTCAACAGGTTCCCCTCCTCGTCGTACGTGAAGATCTCGTGCGTTGCGGCGCCCAGGGCCTGCGCGGTCGCGCCGTGCACCTGGCCGTCGACGATCTGGGGATGGATGCGCTTGCCACAGTCGTCGACGGCAGCGTAGTCGACGATCTCGTAGACGCCCGTCTCCGGATCCACCTCGACGGCGCACGCGTGCACCTGCGTCGCGTACGTCAGCGTCAGGTTCCCGTACTTTCGCTCGACGTCCGGCTTCTCGAAGTTCGGGCGGTAGACGTAGCGGACGTTCAGGGTGATGTCGAGATCCTCCGGCAGCCCGGCGTTGTTGGCATTGAGGATGGCGCCGAGCGCCATGAACGGCAGCGCCGCCTCGGGATTGCCCTTGATCCGCGCCTGGCCCTCCGCCAGCTCGATGTCGTCGGGAGAGCAGCCGAACACGGCGGCCGCGAGCCGCTTCATCTCACCGGCGAGCTTCTCGCTTGCGCCCTTCACCGCGCCCAGCCCGGTGACGGCGAACTGGGAGGCGTACGTGCCGGAGAAGCCCGCCGTGGAGTTCCAGTACGTGTCGTGTCCCGCGCGCACGTTCACGTCATCCGGAGTGCAGCCGAGGATCTCGGCGACGACCTGCGCCGTCGTCGTCTCGTGTCCCTGCCCTTGCGGCACGGTGCCGAGCGTGACCACGACCTCGCCGAAGATGTCCAGCTTGACGGTCGCGACCTCGTTGTTGCCCGAGAACTGCAGCTCCGGGTTGAGGATCATCGACTGGCCGAAGTTGTTCGTCCCGGAGTCGAGCGTCGAGCCGATGCCGATGCCGAAGAGCTTGCCGCGCGACTCGGCATCGCGACGGCGTTCCTCGAGCTTGTCGTACCCGATCAGCTCGAGGGCGATGTCGAGACAACGCGCGTAGTCCCCGGAGTCGTAGATGCAGCCGTTCGGCGTCTCGTACGGGAACTCCTCGTGCTTGACGTAGTTCTTCTTACGCACCTCGACCGGGTCCAGGTCGAGCTCCTTGGCGACGATGTCGACGATCCGCTCGGTCAGCCACAGGTGCTGCATGCGCGAATAGCCGCGGTTCGGCGCGACCGGCGACTTGTTCGTGCACACCTGCGTGAAGTCGACGCGCACGTGCCGCCACCGGTAGCAGCCCGGGGTCACCTGCGCCCAGATGATGCAGCCAAGCGGCTCGTAGCGCGGGAAGGCCCCGCAGTCGTCGAGCGCGCGGACGGAGAAGCCGAGCATCGTGCCGTCGGCCTTCACGGGGACGGTCACATCGAGGAAGGTGCGCTCGTTCCCGTGCGTGTTGGCGGTGTGCTGGTCGGTACGCCACTCCGTCCACTGCACGGGACGGTTGAGCTTGCGCGCGAGCAGGCAGCAGGCGGTGAACTGTGGGTGCAGGGTGATCTTGTTCCCGAAGCCGCCGCCGATGTCCTGGCTGACGAAGCGGAGCTTGTCGAGGCCGACGCGCAGCGCCGGCGCCATCCAGATCGCCCCCACGCCGGGCATCTGGTGGTTTCCGTAGATCGTCCACTGGCCGGTGCCGCGGTTGTACTCGACGAGGCAGCCCGAGCACTCGAGCGGCGTCGAGGAGAAGCGGTCGAAGTGGAGGCGCTCGATCCGGACGACGTGGTCGGCCTCCGCCAGCGCCGCATCGAAGTCGCCCCAGTCGAAGACGCCCGACCAGACGGTGTTGGAGCCGGCGTCGTCGTGGAGGACGACGTCGTCCTTCAGCGCGGCCTCGGCGTCGAGCAGCACCGGTAGTGGCTCGTACTCGACCTCGACGAGCTCGGCCGCGTCGCGTGCGAGCTCGCGCGTGCGCGCGACGACGGCCGCAACGGGGTCGCCGACGTGGCGCACCTTGCCGACCGCAAGCGCGTAGTCCTTGATGTGCGCGCCCGGCGGCGTCGAGAGCTCGAAGAACGGATCGGTCAGGATCGCGACCTCGTCGCCGGTCAGCGTCCCGTAGACGCCGTCGAGCTCGAGCGCCTTCGCCACGTCGACCGACTTGATCCGTGCGTGCGCGTACGGCGAGCGCACGAAGTGGAGGAACCCCATCTCGTGGCGCTTGATGTCGTCGAAGAAGACGCCCTCCCCCTGCACCAACCGCTTGTCCTCCTTGCGCGGGACGTTCTGGCCGATGAAGCCCGGCCGCGTCTCGCCCTCCTCGACGACGAGCGGTCGCTCGGGAGTGACGGTCGTCTCGGTCATTCCGCAGCCGCCTTGACGGCCTCGACGATGTTCACGTAACCCGTGCAGCGGCAGATGTTGCCCTGGATCGCCTTGCGGATCTCGTCCTCGCTCGGATGCGGGTTCGCGCGCAGCAGCGCAGTCGCGCTCATGAGCATCCCCGGCGTGCAGTAGCCGCATTGCAGGCCGTGGTGATCGGAGAACGCCTTCTGCAGGGTTGTGAGCTCGCCGTCCTGCGCGAGCCCTTCGACGGTCTCGATCGAGGCGCCGTCGGCCTGGACGGCGAGCATCATGCAGCTCTTCAGGAGCACGCCGTCGACGATGACGGAGCACGCGCCGCAGTTACCGGTGTCGCAGCCGATGTGACTCCCGGTCAGATTGAGATCGTCACGGAGGAAGTGGATCAGCAGCTTCCGCGCGTCGACGTCACGCTCGTAGCGGTCGCCGTTGACGGTGACGTTGACGTCCATCAGCTCTTTCCTCGGGCCTGCGCGACGGCGCGGACGGCGACGACCTCGGCGAGATGGCGTCGGTAGTCGCGCGACGCGTGCACGTCGGACGGCGGTTCGAGGCTCGCGCCCCGCACGGCTTCGCGCACGGCGTCGTCGTCGGCCGACTGCGGCTGTACGAGCACGGGGACCGCGTCGACGCACCCGAGCACGATCCGCGGCCCGCCGCCGTTGACAGACGCCGCCGCATTCACGATGCACGTGCCGTCCTTGCCGATCGTGACGGAGGCGAAGCCGTCGCTTTTGCCCGGCGGCACGGTCACCTTCGTCAGCAGCTCGCCGGCCGCGACGGCGGTCATGTAGACGCCGAGGAAGAACTCCTCCGCCGGGACGGCGCGCTCGCCGTTCTGCCCGGCGATATGCATCGTCGCGCCGAGCGCAACCAGGAGCGGCGGCAGGTGGTTGGTCGGGTCGTTGGAGCAAATGTTGCCGCCCACGGTGCCACGGTTGCGCACCTGCACGTCGGCGATCTGCGCGCAGACCTCACCGAGGATCGGGCGCGCCCGTGCTTCGGCCGACGCCATGATCTCCGAGTACGTGGCCATCGCGCCGAGCGTGAGCGTCCCGTCGCCGGCGAGCTCGATTCCTTTCAGTGCGTCGAGGTCGCCGAGATCGACAAGGACGTCGGGCGAAGCCACCCGGGCCTTCATGACGTTGATCAGCGTCTGGCCCCCCGCCAGTGCCCGCGCGCCGTCGTTTTCCGAGAGCAGGCGCACAGCGTCCTCAACGCTCGCAGGGCGAGCGTACTCGACCTCCCTCAAGAGCATGCGGTATTCAGTGCAGAAAGGCCTGCACCGGTCAAGAAAGAGATGTTCGCCGCGAGCTTCGGCTACTTCAATGGGACATCGCCCGTCTGGCCCCAGTCGACGCTGATGACGCCGCGGATGTACCACGAGCCTGTCGCCGGCCGGAAGACGCCGAGGTCCGCCCGTCCGTCGCCGTTGTAATCCGCCGGCACCGGGATGTCGTCCGTCTGCCCCCAGTCGACGCTGACGACGCCGCGGATGTACCACGAGCCGGTTGCAGGACGGAAGACGCCGATGTCCGCCCGTCCGTCGCCGTTGTAATCCGCCGGGACGGGGATATCACCGCTCTGGCCCCAGTCGACGGACGTCACACCGCGGATGTACCAGGAGCCTGTCGCAGGCCGGAAGACCGCGATATCCGCACGGCCGTCGCCGTCGTAGTCTGCCGGCACCGGGATGTCACCGCTCTGCCCCCAGTCGACGCTG
>JBJMJL010000027.1:0-6861 GCA_045806365.1 Gaiellaceae bacterium | reverse complement strand
GACGACTTCCGCTACGTCGCCGTCAACCGCTTCGCCTGCGCGCGCCTCGGCTACGAGCGCGAGGAGCTGCTCGCGCTCTCGGCCCGCGATCTCGCGCCGCAGACCGACCTCGAGGCGCAGCTCCACCAGGCCGTCGCGATGCGGAAGCTCGGTGGTCGCTCGACCCTGCGGCGGAAGGACGGCAGCTCGATCGAGGTCGAGTTCCGGGCGCTCGAGTCGACGGTGGTGGGGCTGCCGTTCTTCGTCTCGGTCTGGTGGCCGCTGGAGCCGGAAGGCGCCTAGCCGGCCGCGCGCAGCCGGACGCCGCTGCGGGAACGCGCCCGCTCGAGGGCGGCGCCCACGAACTCGCGGAAGAGCGGGGCCGGACGGGTCGGGCGCGACTTGAACTCCGGGTGGAACTGGCTCGCGACGAACCAGGGATGATCCGGCAACTCGACCACCTCGACGAGGCGGCCTCCCTGGAACGTCCCGGACACGACCAGGCCGGCATCGACGAGCGCTGGGCGGTAGTGGTTGTTCACCTCGTAGCGGTGCCGGTGCCGCTCGTGAACGACGGGCTCGCCGTAGGCCTCCTGCGCACGCGTCCCGTCCGCGAGCTCGACCGCCTGCGCACCGAGCCGCATCGTTCCGCCAAGATCCTCGATCTCTTTCTGCTCGGGCAGCAGGTCGATCACCGGATGCGGTGTCTCCGGGTCCATCTCCGTCGAGTTCGCTCCCTCGAGCCCGAGCACGTGGCGCGCGTACTCCGACACGACGACGTGCATCCCGAGGCAGAGCCCGAGGTATGGAATCCGCCGCTCACGCGCGACGCGGCAGGCGAGGATCTTGCCCTCCCACCCACGCGACCCGAAGCCCCCGGGCACGATGATGCCGTCCATCGGCTCGAGCAGCGCAGCCGCCTCGTCGTAGGACATGTTCTCGGCGTCGACCCAGCGGACGCGCACGCGGCAACCCTGATGCGCGCCGGCGTGCTTGAGCGCCTCGTGCACGGAGAGGTACGCGTCCTGCAGCTTCACGTACTTGCCGACGAGCGCGACTTCGATCTCTTCGGTTGCCTCCTGCAAGCGCTCGGTCAAGTCGAGCCACTCGCCGAGGTGCGCCTCGCCGAGCGGCAGCCCGAGCTTCTCGCAGACGAGCCGGTCGAGCCCCTCCGCCTTCACCCGTGACGGCACGAGGTACACGTCCGGGACGTCGGGGCATGCGATCACGGCCTCCTGTTCGACGTCGGCGAACAGCGCAATCTTCTCGCGGATGTCGTCGGAGAGCTCCTCGTGCGACCGGCAGACGACGATGTCCGGGTGGATACCGATACGGCGCAGCTCGTTCACCGAGTGCTGCGTTGGCTTCGTCTTCAACTCGCCCGCCGCCTCGATGAAGGGGACGAGCGTGACGTGGAGGTAGAGCACATTCTCCGCGCCGACCTCGCGGCGGAACTGCCGAATCGCCTCGAGAAACGGCAGCGACTCGATGTCGCCCACCGTGCCGCCGATCTCGCTGATGACGACGTCGGTCGGCGTGGAGACGGCGCTCGCGCGAATGCGCGTCTTGATCTCGTTCGTGATGTGTGGGATCACCTGCACCGTCGCGCCGAGGAACTCGCCCTTCCGCTCGCGCCGCAGCACCGAGTCCCAGATCGCGCCGGCCGTGTGGCTCGCTGCGCGCGTGAGGTTCTCGTCGATGAAGCGCTCGTAATGGCCGATGTCGAGATCGGTCTCGGCGCCGTCTTCGGTCACGAAGACCTCGCCGTGCTGGAACGGGCTCATCGTCCCGGGATCGACATTCAGGTACGGGTCGAACTTCTGCGCCTGCACCTGCAGGCCGCGCGCCTTCAGCAGCCGGCCGAGCGAGCCCGCAACGATGCCCTTGCCGAGAGCCGAGACGACGCCGCCCGTGACGAAGACGTACTTCGTCGCGCGCGCCTGCGAGCTCACACGCGCCCCAGCCTGTCGACCCAGCCGAGCCCGGGCGTGCGTTCGATCGCTGCCCCCAGCGACGTCCGTTCTCCGAGAAGAGTGAGGCCTGCGAGGGCGCCGATCGCAACCCATCGGCCTCGTCCCGTGAATCGCTCCACGGAATTCAAGCCTAGCAGCCCGCCCAGCGCATTCGACCCCGCGTCCCCGAGCATCGTCATCTCGCGGAGATCGTAGGGAAGCAGGAGGACGGCGATCCCGACGGGAGCGTCGAGCGCGAGTGCCGCGGCGATGTACGCCTTGAGCGCGCGGCCGGGGCGCGTGTCGAGCTGGTTCAGCGCGTTCGCAGCGAGTCCCACGAGGAGTGCGCCCGACAGGCGCCGCGTCGCCAGCAGCCCGATCGCCGGGATGGCGACCAGCTTGAGCACGCCCGTCGTGCGACCGCGCCGCAGGTGGGCGCGGAAGCCGCGCTCGGGGCCGCTCCAGACGTCGTCGACGAGCCCGATCGCGGCGATCGCGGCGACCGCCGGGCCGCTGACGACGCCGATCTTCCAGCCGACGAGCGGCAGCCTCAGGCCGCGGAAGTTCACGCCGAGCGGCCCGCATCCATAGACGACGTCGCGCAGCTGCCGTGCCCGGTGCACGAAGCCGGCGACGTCGCGGCCGGTCGCGCGGTGACGCAGGGGCAGCTCGAGCTCGCACACCATGAGATCTGCGCGCGCCGCGTCGATCGTCATCCGCACCTCGCAGCCGAACCCCGCCGCGACCGGGAAGCACGCCGCGCGCGCAGCCGGCGACAGCGACCGCTGGCCCGAGAGCGGCTCGCGTGTCTCCACCCGACCGAGCAGGCTGATCAGCTCGTGCGCCACGCGCTTCGCGATGCCGAAGCCGCCGCCAACGCGCTCGGCGAACACCGCGGCGGTGACGTCCCCGCCTGCGTCGACCAGCGGCCGCACGTCGCCCGCCAGATCGGCATCGCAGAGCAGCAGCCGACCCGGCGGCGCAGCGCGCTCGCCGGCGCAAAGTGCCTGGCCCTTTCCGCGTCGTGGCAGCCGCAGCACGATCGCGCCGGACTCTTCCGCGATGTCGGCGGTGCGGTCACGCGAGCCGTCGTCCGCGACGATCACCTCCGCGTCCGGAAACGCGAGGCGAAGCGTCGAGACGGTCTGGGCAATCACCGCTTCCTCGTCGCGTGCAGCGACGAGGATCGTGAGCGGCTCAGCCACTCGGGGTCAGAACCGGCGTGACGAGCGGCAGCAGGTCGCGCGCCCGGACGCCGTAGTCGGCGCGCGAGGCCGGCTGGCTGAGCACGATGGCGAGCGCGAGCTTGCCGGCAGCGAGGTCGATGTCGTCGACGGTCGAGAGCTGCGCCCGCTGGAACACCGGCCGCGCGGTGAACTCGTCCGCCGACTGGGCGACGCCGACCGCGGGAACACCGCCGTCGGCGACTCCTTCGTAGAGACCCTTGACGAACGGCGCGGAAGCGCCGGTTTGCGGCTCGGCGCTGCGCACGACGATGACCGCGTCGGCCGGCCGTTTCGACGCGCCGAAGCGCGGCGTCGCCTCTTGCACGATGACGTTGTGGAGCGCATTCCACAGCGGCGTCTCGTTGCCGTGGACGAACTCGCGTCCGAGCTCGCGGCCCAGATTGCGCTGCTGGTCGCCGACCGCATACTTCGCGAGTGCGGGTCGATTCGCGAGCCGCTGCTGGATCGCCGTGGCATCGATCGGCACCTGCACCGCGTACACGCGCAGCGGCCCGCGCCCGCCGGCGTCCTTGATCGTCGAGCTGATGTCGCTCTGCACGCGGTGGTCGACCGAGCCGACGTAGAGCACGGCCACGCGCTTCCCTTGCAGGCGATCCGTCATCAGCGCGTTGTACGTGCCGTCGACGAACTTCTCGTCGGAGTCGCCACTCTGCGAGAGAGCGTCCACCTGCGCCTGCAGCGCGTCGACCCGGTTCTGTGCACGCCGCACGTCGTCCTCGAGACGCTTGCGCTCGGTGTTGCCGAGGCCGTGCGACGCGAGCGCAACGCCGACGAGGATGCCGATCAGCAGCGCAATGAAGACGGCGGCGAGGGAAGTGACGTGGTAGCGGAGATCGAACATCGACGGCTACAGCTCCGCGGCAGTCTGGCACAAGGCATGCAGCCGGGTCAGTGCGCGACGCGGCAAGCTGCGGCTGAATCCGTACAACCACGGCGCCTCGATCTCGAGCGCAGCGAGCGTGCGGTCCGAAGCGCTTGCCTGCAGCGTCAACTCGGCGTCGACGTGGTCGCCGGTCAGCGTCCACGCGAACAGCTCCGGCGCGCGCACGGCGCGAACGAGCAGCATCCCGCTCGAGGTCGCGCGCCGGAGCAGCGTCGGCCGGTCGTCGGTGCGGACCTGCCAGCGAGCCCCCTCGGCCACCCCTCGGCGGTCGGGCTCCACCGCGGCGATACCGGGCCACCAGTCGGCGAAGTGGCGCGGCTCGGCGATGAACGACCAGACGTCCTCGCGCGACGCGAGCAGCTCACGCGAAGCGGAGGCACGCGGCATGGAAAGAAGCGTAGTTACCCGATGCCGAGCAGATCGCGCAACCGCAGCGCCAAGTACTCGATCAGGTGGCGCAGAGCCGGCGAGACGACGATCGCAACGGCGATCGCGCTCAGTCCGGCGAGTGCCAGCAGGACGAGCGGCCAGATCCCGACCTGCCGGCTGGCGAGCCTCGACACGCCCTTCGCGTCGATCAGGATCTCGCCCACCTTCAGTCGCGTGATGAACGTCGACGACATGCCGGCGCGGTTGCGCTCGAGGAACTCGATCAGATTGAAGTGCGTTCCGACCGCGACGATCAGCTCGGAGCCTTTCTCGTAGGCGAGCAGGAGGGCGAGGTCCTCGCTGATTCCCGTCACGCGCACGATCTCGTACGGGACGTCGAGCTGTTTCGCACGCGCCTCACCGGGTGCCGCCCCGTCGCGATATCCGTGGACGAGGAGCTCGGCGCCGCAACGGAGCGCCTTGTCCGACACCGAATCCATGTCGCCGACAATCACGTCCGGCTTGTAGCCGGCCTCGAGTAGCGCGTCGGCGCCGCCGTCGACCGCAATCAGGACCGGCTTGAAATCGCGGATATACGGCTTGACCATCCGCAAGTCCCGCTTGTACCCCGGGCCGCGGGCCACTACGAGCGCATGGCGGTCGCGGAAACGCGTGGTGAGCGCAGGGAACTCGATTCCCTCGGCGAGCAGCTTGCCCTCTTCGCGGAGGTACCGCATCGTGTTCTCGGCGAACGCCTCCAGCGCCTCGGTGACGCGGCCGCGCTGTTCGCCGAGCGTCCGCTCGAGCTCACGCTCGTCGAGCACGCGGCCGGTCGCGAGGCACGTGCCGTTGCGGTACAGGCCCGCGCCGCGAACGGTCAACAGCTCGCCTTCGTGAACGCTGTCGAACAGGTCGGCGCCCGGCGCGTCGATCAGCCGGATGCCGCTGCGAACGAGCGAAAGCGGGCCGGGATTCGGAAAGCGGCCCGATTGGGACGGCGCGACGTTCACGACGACGCGTACGCCCGACTCGACCAGTTCTTCCGCCGAGACGCGGTCGAGATCCGTGTGATCGATGATCGCGATGTCGTCGGCCGATAGCCGCCGGACGAGATCCTTCGTGCGGCGATCGAGCTTCGCCTGTCCGGTCAGCTCGATGAAGCTCATGACGTTCCGACGGTGGAAAGGAACTCACGGCCGCCGAGCATGCGCTGCAGCTCGTCGCGCCGTTCCGCGTCGTCGAGTTGCTGCAGGCGCGTATGCGTCGGATCGCCGGGGATCTTCTCCACGCGGAAGTGGCGTTCGGCGACGCTCGCGATCTGCGGCAGGTGCGTGATCGTGATGACCTGGGCACGTTCGGCGAGCCGCTGCAGCGTCTCGGCCACGCGGTGCGCGGTCTCGCCGCCGATGCCCGCGTCGATCTCGTCGAACACGATCGTCTCGCCGCCGCCGACGGCGGCGATGGCGAGCGCGATACGCGAGAGCTCGCCGCCCGACGCGGTCTCCGTCACGGGTGCGAGCGGCAGCCCGCGGTTCGGCCGGATCAGGAACTGGACCTCATCTTTACCCGTTTGACCCGCATCGCGCTCGCGCAGCTCCGCCACGAACTCGCCCTCCCCCATGCCGATGCCCGCAAGCTCGGCGGCGACTGCCCGCGCGAGCCGCGGCGCCGCCTCGACACGCGCCGCATGCAACTCGCCGGCGAGGCGTTCGACATTCTCGTCGGCGACCGCGAGCGCTTCGGCCGCGGCCGCCGCCGGATCGAAGCCCTGCTCGATCGCGTCGAGCTCGCGCCGCGCGTCGGCTGCACGCTCGAGCAGCGCAGCGTACGTCTCGGCGCGGAAGCGTCGCTTCGTCTCCGCGATGCGGTCGAGCTCGCCCTCGACCTGCTCCAGCCGTCCCGGCTCGGCCTCCAGCGTGGTCAGGAAACCGCGTAGCTCGCTTGCCGTCTCGCGCAGACGGAGCTCGGCGTCGCGCAGCTCGTCGCCGGCGCGGGCAAGCTCCGGCGCGAGCCGCTCGAGCGGAGCGACCGAGCGCTCGGCCGCGGCCGTCAATCCGGCCGCGCCTTCACCGTCGTCCGGTGCGAGCGCGTCGGCCGCCGCGGCCGCACCGTGCGCGAGCTCCGTCACGTGACGAAGCCGCTCGCGCTCCGCGCGGAGCGCCTCTTCACTCTCCGGCTCCATTCCGTCGGTGTCCTCGACGAGCGCACGGAGCTCGGCGCGTCGCGCTTCCTCGGCGTGCGCGTCGGCCTGCAGCTCGGCATGCCGTTTGCGTGCAGCCGTCAGCTGACGCCACGCCTGGCGCGCCGCGGAGCGACGCCGCAGCTGTTCCTCGCCGATGAACGAGTCGAGCACGTGCAGCTGATACGCGCTCCGCGCGAGCCGTCGCTGTTCGAACTGGCCGGACATCGCGATCACGCGCTCGCCGAGCGC
>JBJMJL010000026.1:0-29247 GCA_045806365.1 Gaiellaceae bacterium | reverse complement strand
GAGACGAGCAGGCCGAGGGTCGCCAGCACCGTGTAGACCAGCGTGTTGCCGAGCCAGCGCAGGAGCGGGGCCTGGTCGAAGACGTCGTAGTAGTTGCGCCACTGGAACGGCTCCGGCCAGAGCCGCGTCGTCAGCGCCTGGTCGTTCGTCATCAGCGACGTCAGCGCGATGAAGACGAACGGCAGCAGGAAGAGCAGCGCGCCCCCGATGAGGACGCTGTGCTCGGCGACGACGAGCAGCATGCTGCCCCGCCGAACCCGGGACGAGCGGCGCGGCCGCACGCGGACGGAGCCCACCACCGTCACCGGATCGCCTCGGACTGGAAGACCAGCCGCCGCGACTGGCGCACGATCACCGCCGTGACCAGGAACGAGACGAGCAGCAGGACGGTCGCCAGCGCCGCCGCGTAGCCCATGGCGAAGTAGCGGAAGCCGTTCTGGTACAGGAGGATCGGATAGAAGAGGGTCGAGCCCTGCGGGTACCCGAGCTCGATGTTCGACGTGTCGCCGGCCTGCGACGCCTGGCCGGCGGCGACCGAGCTCGCGACGAACGCCTGCGTGAAGTACTGCAGCCCCGCGATCACGCCGATGACGACGGAGAAGAGGATCACCGGGCTGATCGTTGGCAGCGTGACCCAGCGCATCTTCTGGATCGGCCCGGCGCCATCGAGCTCAGCCGACTCGTACAGATGCTGGGGCACGTCGAGCACGGCCGCGAGGAAGATGATCATGATGTTCCCCACGCCCCAGAGGCCGAGCATCGTGAGTGACGGCTTCGACCAGCCGGGCGACTGGAACCAGAGCGGACCCTCGATCCCGAGCTTCTCGAGGATGATGTTCACCGGCCCGGTCGCCGGATTGAGGATGTAGACGAAGGCGAGCGTCGCCGCGACCGGAGGCGCCAGCGCAGGCAGATAGAAGATCGTCCGGAAGAAGCCGACACCGCGCCTAGCGCGCGCCAGCATCGTCGCGACTCCGTAGGCGAAGACCACCTGCAGCGGCACCATGATGCCGATGATCCAGAGCGTGTTCTTCACCGCCGACCCGACCTGCGGGTCGTCCTTGAAGAGGTACTTGTAGTTCGCCAACCCGACCCACTTCGGCGGCGACAGCAGGTCGTAGTGCGTGAACGACAGGTAGACGCTCATGACGAGCGGGTAGCCGAACCACACCGAGAACCCGATGATCCACGGGCTCATGAAGAGCAGCACGAGGCCGCGGCGGCGCCACGCCGCCTTGCGCTTCGCCCGCGTGCGATCCAACGCCAGCGGGGCCGAAGCCGCGGCTCCGGCCCCCAACGCTGGCGCGGTTCTCACGGCACGCCGCCCCCGGCTTGCTTGAGCTGCGCGTCCGTCTGCTTGTCCACCTGCTTCAAGCCGGCGGCGAGGTCCTTGACGTGGCCGGCTTGGTACTTGTCGATGAAGTTGTTGAAGAACGTCCCGAAGGCGCTGCCTACGGGCGTGATCGGCATGGTCGTGTTCTTCGTGTTGCCGAAGATCTTCAGGAACGTCGCGAAGTGCTTGTCGTGCTTGATCTCCGGCGAGCTCAACGACGCCTTCGTCGTCGGCACGTTCCGGATCCCGTTCGAGAATTGCGCGAGCGGATGGCTGTTCGTCGTCAGGTACTTGACGAGCGCCCACGCTTCGGCCTTGTGCTTCGTCGTCTTCGGAATGCCGATGATCGTGCCGTTGACGTTGTTCGACCCGTAGAGATCCTTGTGAGCGCTGTCGACGGGCATCGGCGCGGTCGCGTACTTCAGCTCGGGATGCTCGGCGGCGACGAACGCCACGCGCCACTCGCCGTCGATCTGCATCGCGAGCTTGCCGGTCTCGAACGCGTTCGACGCGGAGAACTCGTCACCCACGCGCGCCTGCCAGCGCTTGAGCTTGTCGACGCCGTACCAGTCGATCAGGCTCTTCGACCAGCGGAGGTACCTCGACCAGCCCGGATCTTTCGAGAGGTTCGACTTGCCGTCCGACGTCAGCCACTTTGCCCCGAAGAGGTGGGCGTAGTTGCTGGCGGAGTTCTCGGCGTAGAACGTGCGCGTCGGGTTGTAGCCGACGACCTTGAGCGACCCGTCCTTGTTCTTCTGGGTCAGCTTCTTGGCGTCGGCCGTGAGTTCGTCGAACGTCTTGGGCGGGCTCTTGATGCCGGCTTTCTTGAAGAGCGCGGTGTTGTAGTAGAGCCCCCACGTGTCCGCGAGGAACGGCAGCGCGCACTGGACGCCTTTGTACGACGTGTAGTACACGGACGTCTTCGGGAAGGTGCCCAATCCGATGTGGTCCTTGTCGAGCATCGGCTTGAGGTTGAGCCAGGCGCCCGACGTGCAGTAGTTCCCGACGTTCGTCGAGTCGAACGAGCTCGTCACGTCCGCGGCGTTGCCTCCGCGGATCGCCGCGACGATCTTGGGGTCGTCGATCCCGCCGACGACGGCGACCGACACTTCCGGGTGCTTCTTGTCGTACTCCGCGACGATCTTCTTGAAGACGCTGAGCTCGCGGGACGACCACCCGACCCACACCTTGAGCTTTGTCACGTTCGTTTGCGCCTGAGCGCTGCTCCGCACGCCCGCCGCGGCAACTCCGGCGGCCAGGACGAGCACCACCAGCAGGCCGATCGTTCCCCTCCTCATCAACGCCCTCCTCCCGGTCTCGTAAAGATTCCGAACCAGGACACTACGATTCGGCCGCTGATGAGTCAAGTTCGAGGAAATATGACGCAAACGGGTTAATCTTCTTCACCAGATGGAGCTGACGCGCGCCACACCTCCGCTACTCAAGCACCTGAACGAGCGCGCCGTGCTCGAAACGATTCGGGCTGCGGCTCCGATCTCGCGGGCGGAGATCTCCCGACGGGCCGGCATCTCCAAGCCGACGGTCTCGCTCGCGCTCCGGTCGCTCGAGGAGGCGGGGCTGGTGCGCGAGGCGGCGGACGGCCCCGACGGGCCGAGCTATGGGGCGCTCTTCTTCGAGCCGGTCCCCGACGCCGCGTTCGTCGTCGGGCTCGACCTCGGCGCGCGCTTCCTGCGGGGCGCCGTCGCGGATCTCGCGGGACAGATCCGGACGCGGCAGGACGTCGAGCTTCGCGGCTCGGACGCCGACCGCGCGGTCGAGGCGATCGTCCAGCTGCACGCCGCGCTGATGGACGCGGCCGCGCTCCCGGTCGCGCGCATCGACGGCGTCGTGCTCGGGATTCCCGGCGTCGTGGAAGCGACCACTCGGACGTTGCGCTTGACGAGCCCGTTCATCCCCGGTCTGGAAGGACGCATGCTCGACGCCGAGGTGAGCGAGCGCATCGGTGTCGGGGTGACGCTCGACAACGACATCAACCTCGCGGCAGTGGGCGAGCGCTGGGCGGGCGTCGCGCGCGGCGTCGACGACTTCGCGTTCCTGTCCGTGGGGACGGGAACGGGCATGGGCCTCGTGCTCGACGGGGAACTGCACCGCGGCAACCATGGCGCAGCCGGCGAGATCGACTGGGCGCTCGCCGGTGTGATGGACGATCTCGATCCGTCGGCGGAAGGCGTCGCGGCGCTCGCCACCGAGCTCCAGTGGCCGAGCGACGACGCGCGCGACATCTTCACGGCCGCGCGCCGCGGCGACCAGCACGCAGCGCAGATCGTCGAGCGCATCGCACGGCGCATAGCTGCGCACATCGCACCGATCGCCGCAGTCGCCGATCCCGAGCTCGTCGTCCTGGGCGGCGGGCTCGGAATGAACGGCGACCTCCTGCTCGAGCCGGTGCGTACGTTCGTCCGCGACTGGCTGCCGTACCCGCCGCGCGTCGAGATCTCGAGCCTGGGCGAGAGCGCCGTCCTGATGGGCGCGGTCGCCACGGGCTTGCAGGCGGCCCTCGACAATGTCTTCGTCAACCGTTCGCGGTAGGCTCAGCGGTATGAAAGGTGCGTCGAAGCCCAAGAAAGGCGCCAAGAAGCAGGCGCAGAAGACGCTGAAGGAGCGGCGTGCCGAGAAGAAGGCGGCAGCCGACAAGAAGTTCGGCTCCGGCTACTAGCCGACGTCGTTGCCGCTCGCCTGGACGAGCAGCTTCATGTGCGTCTCCAAGATCGGCAGTCCGCCGTTGGCGCGGATGACGTTGTTCCTGAGCAACAGCGTTCCGCCGCCGCCGTCCTGACCGCCGGCGAGGACGATTCCCGCGCGCTTCGGCGGTGACGGCTTCAGGCCGTTGCGCAGCACGGTGTTGCCGTCGATCTCGAGGTTCGTCGCGACGATCGCAGGTCCCTCGTTCGGCTCGAGCTCCAGCATGATGCCCGGGCCTGCATTGTCCTGAATCCGGTTGCCGACGATGCGGACGCCGAGCGTGGGCTCGCCGCGACCGCTTGGCTCGACGTCGATGCCGGCCGCGGGCTGCCCCGGCGGATCGTCGCGCACGCCCTGGATCGTGTTGCCCTCGATGCGTAGGCCGATCACGGAGTCTGCCGAGATCGCGTTGCGGGTTGCGCCGGTCAGGATCGAATCGAGGACGGCCACGTCGCCTGCGTAGGAATTCCCGTTCGCGCGCCCGCTGATCGTGACGTCGTCTCTCGGCGCGCCGCCGATGTCGAGGTGGCTCAGCGTCACGTGGTGTCCGAAGACGCCGACGCCGTAGAGGCCCTGTCCGGATGGCACGACGATGCGGAGATTGCTGATCGTGACGTCGAGCGGCGCCGGCTTCTTCTGATCGGAGCGATTGACGAAGAACACGGCACTCGCGGCGATCGGATCCCCATCGCCGGAGTGCAGGCGCACCGCGCCGAGGCCGAGCGATTCGACGCAGGCGCCGTCCGACGTGATCGTGGTGTGGTCGTGTGACACCCAGAGCCCGCGCGTCCGGTAGCAGGCGCCGCCGGGCAGCTTCGGCAAGAAGATCGTTCCGCCGCCGCGATCGAGCCGTGCCTGCAACCAGGCCGTGTCGTCGCCGCTGCTCGGCGGCGCGACGCTCCGCCCCGGCACCGTGGCGGGGCGGACGCTCCCGCGCCGCGTCAGGACCGGCCGTCCGGCGTTTCCGGCGAACGTGTTTCCGGAGACCGCGACGTCCGCGTTTCCCGCCACGACGATTCCTGCGCGGGTCGCCGGCTGCGTCTTGTGCGCGTTGCGCAGGACGTGGTTATCCGTGACCTCGATGCCTCGTGCGATCAGTGGCGCCCGAGTGAGCGGGTCGAGATCGACGAAGATGCCCGGGCCCGCGTTCGCGTCGACCGTGTTTCCGTTCACGTGCACGTCGAGCAGCGCCTGCCCGCGGTCTGCGGCGCGGATGTGGATGCCGCTTCGACGCGCACGGAGCACCGTGTTCCGCTCGAGCTGCAGGTCGAGCGGACCGTAGATGTCCACGCCGTCGCGCTGGGCGCCCTTGAAGACGTTGTCCGCGATCGTGTTGCGATCGGTCGTCCCACCCGCGTCACCCACGCGAACCGCCGACAGCGGAGCTCCCTCGATTGTCAGGTGCGTGAGCGTCACCTTGTGGCCCTCGACGAGGATGCCGTACATCTTCTTTGCCTTCGGCACGACGATCCGGAGGCCGCTGATGCTCACGCGTGCGGGCGTGGCCGCACGCACATTGGTGTGAGACACGACGAACGCCGCGTTCGCGTAATGAGGCTTCTTGGCCCGCGGGTCGACCTGGACCCGCCCGAGGCCGAGAACGACGAGACAGGCACCGTCCGAGGTGATCGTCGTGTCGTCGCGCCAGACCCAGAGGCCTCGCGCGGCGTAGCACTGGCCGTCGGGGAGCTGCGGAAGGAAAAGCGCGCCGCCCGCGTCGAGCTTCGCCTGGAGCATGTCCGTGTCGTCGCGAACGGCGGCGCCGGCAGGCGCACCGACACCGAGCAGCGCGCAGACGAACGCGGCCGCGACTGACCGTCGACCCCTCATTGCACGCGCCATCGTAGCCTCGGGAATCCCTCGAACTGGGGGCGCTTCGGGCTCGAGCGCGGCCTACTGTGCGACCAGTCGGCTTGCGGCCCGACCCCCTTTACGGAGCACATGGACCGCATTCGCCGCATACCACTCCTGGTCGTCGCCTTCATCGGCCTCCTCGCGCTCGGCGGGCCCGCGTCGCAGGCAGCGCCGCCGCAGACCTCGGTACCCGGCGAGATCCTGATCGGTTTCCGCAGTGACACGTCACCCGCGGAACAGAAGAGCGTCCTCAAGGCGGCCGGCGCCACCGAGAAGAAGAGCTTCGCCAAGATCCACGGCGCGCTCGCACACGTCGCCCCGGACGAATTCGACGCGACGCTGGCGAAGCTGCGCAAGGACAAGCGTGTGCGTTACGCCGAGCCCAACTTCGTCGTGAGCGCCGAGATCACGCCGAACGATCCGGCCTACGGGAACCTGTGGGGCCTGAGCAGCATCGGGGCGCCGGCGGCATGGAACGTGACGACGGGCAGCGCCGGCGTCACCGTCGCCGACATCGACACCGGCGTCGACTGGTCGCATCCCGACCTCAGCTCCGACATCTGGCTCAATCGCGGCGAGGACTGCAGCGGCTGTCGCAACGACGGCGTCGACAACGACGCCAACGGTTACGTCGACGACTGGCACGGCTGGGACTTCGTGAACAGCGACAACAACCCGACCGACGACCACGGGCACGGGACGCACGTCGCGGGGACGATCGGCGCCGCCGGCAACAACGGCCTCGGCGTCGCAGGCGTGAACTGGAACGTGCGGATCATGCCCGTCAAGTTCCTCAACGCCCAAGGGTCCGGCACGACCGCCAACGCCGTCGCCGCAGTGTTGTACGCGGCCCAGAACGGTGCCGACGTGATGAACAACTCGTGGGCCGGCGGGGACTACTCGCAGGCGCTCGCCGACGCGATCGCGGTCGCCGACCAGCGCAACTCGCTGTTCGTCGCAGCCGCCGGAAACGACGGCGCGAACAACGACTCCACCCCGACGTACCCGGCGTCGTACGACCTGCCAAACGTGCTGTCGGTCGCGGCGACGGACAACTTCGACAACCGTGCGTACTTCTCCAACTACGGCAAGCAGTCGGTCGACCTCGGCGCTCCCGGCGTCAACATCTACTCCACGTGGCCGGGCGCCTCGTATCAGTCGTTGAGCGGGACGTCGATGGCGACGCCGCACGTCGCCGGGGCGGCCGCGCTCGCGAAGGCAGCCTTCCCGTCGGCGACCGACGTCGGGCTGAAGTCGCTCTTGATCGGGACGGTCGACGCGAGGCCGTCGCTTGCGAGCACGACTGCTTCGGGCGGTCGGCTGAACGTGGGCAGCGCGGTCGCATGCAGCGGGACCCCGCAAGTGTGGCTCGATTCGCCCGGCGCCGGGTTCTCGGTCGACGTCGGCACTCCGATGGCGCTGTCGTTCATCGCGTCGAACTGCGGGGCTCCCGCCGGCGTCAGTGTCACGGCGACGGCGAATGGATCGGCGGTGATGCTCTCGCCGCGCGGCGACGGCGTCTACACCGGCAGCTTCACGCCGACGGCGCGCGGCGCGGTGACGATCTCCGTCAGCGCCACGGTCGGCGCGCGCACGGCCACGCGCACGGTGGCCGGAAGCGCCACGCAGGCGTACGCGATCAGCCCCGGCGGGCCGGCCGTGACGATCACGACGACGTCGCCCGGCGAGGTCGCACAAGTGCGCTTCAACGGGACGGCCGGTGAGAACGTCAGCCTCGCGATGTCGTCGGTGACGTTCTCCGCCGCAGCGATCTCGCTGCTGCGGCCCGGCGGCGGCACGATCGCGAGCACGTACGCGGGCACCTCCGGCGGCTTCCTCGACCCGAAGACGCTGCCGGTGACCGGCGTCTACACGATCGCCGTGTCCGGCTTTGGCAGCGCGACCGGCTCGATGACGCTGCGGCTGTACGACGTCCCCGCCGATGCGGGCGGGACGATCACGCCCGGCGGCGGGGCCTCGTCGCTGTCGATCTCGACGCCGGGACAGAACGGCCGCCTCACGTTCAGCGGCACCGCCGGCCAGCGCATCAGTCTGCAGTTCACGAACGTCACGCTTTCGCTGGCACTGGTCTCACTCCTCAAGCCCGACGGAACGACGCTCGTCGGCAACAGCTACGTCGGGACGTACGGCGCGTTCGTCGACACGAAGACGCTGCCGACGACGGGGACCTACGCCATCGTCGTCGACCCGCAGGGCGCCGCGATGGGCTCGCTCACCGCGACGCTCTACGACGTCCCTCCGGACGCGGGCGACACCATCACCCCCGGCGGGCCGAGTGTGACGATGACGACGACGGTGCCGGGACAGAACGGACGGCTCACGTTCACCGGCACGGCCGGCCAGCGCATCGACGCGACGATCAGCTCCGTCACGCTCTCCTCCGCGACGGCGTCGATCCTCGGGCCCGACGGCAACCCTGTCGGCGGCAGCACATTCTTCGGTCCCGGTCTCACCGCTCTCATGGACGTGCGCACGCTGCCCACGACCGGCACGTACGCGATCGTCGTCGATCCGCCCGGGCAGACGACCGGGTCCGCGACGTTCCGACTGTTCGACGTCCCGCCCGATGTCAGCGACTCCCTCACACCGGCTGGTCCGTCGGCGACGGCCACGATGTCGACGCCGGGCCAGAACGCCAAGCTCACGTTCTCCGGCGCTGCGGGTCAGCGCGTCAGCCTCAACGTCTCGCCGTCGACGCTCTCGCAGGCGTATGTCTCGATCGCGAAGCCGGACGGCAGCTCGCTCGTCGGCAACACGCTGTTCGCGACGACCGGGGCGTTCGTCGACACGCGTGTCCTGCCGGTGGCGGGGACGTACACGATCACCGTCGACCCGCAAGGGACGGCAACCGGCTCGGCGACGCTGACGCTGTACGACGTCCCGGCCGACGCCGGCGGGACGACCGCGGTCGGCGACCCGCCCCTGCCTGTCGCCGTCGCGACGCCGGGACAGAACGCCCGCATCTCGTTCAGCGCCCGTGCCGGCCAGGCGATCAGCGTCAAGCTGACGTCCGTGACGATCTCGATCGGCTACCTGTCGATCCTCAAGCCCGACGGCTCGGCGCTCGTCTCGAACCAGATCTTCAGCAGCTTCGACCGCACGATCACGGCGACGATCCCGGCCGACGGCAACTACACGATCGTGCTCGATCCGCAGGGCGCCGCAACCGGCAGCCTCAACCTGACCGTGGCTTAACAGGACACGTCTCGGGACAGTCCCGGGACGTGGCTCCCTTACAGGTTGCGCCGCAGCAGCACGAAGCCCAGCGGGAAGAGTGCCGCGAGGGCGACGTACGGGCCGAGCGAAACGCGCGTGCGCTGCTCGCGCAGCTTCGTCTCGGGGCCGCTGCCGAGGAACGCCTTCGCCTTGCTCACGAGCACGTCCGGCTGATCGCCGACCACGTCGCCGCCGCCGGCGACCGCGATCCGTCGCGCGGCGTCACGCGAACCGGGATCGGGCCGATAGCCCGGATCGACGCCGTCCCGCTGGAGATAGATCTTCTCCTGCGGATTCCAGAGGTGAACGAACAGGACGTGAACGTGGCCCTTGCTCAGCGTCCGCCCGAGCACGAGCTCGTCGAAGAACCGGCTCTCCCCGTCGCTGAAGGCGACGAGCAGACGCTTCGAGACCTGCTGCTTGTAGTAGTTGTTGCTCGCGGTGTCGCCGATCGAGTTGTAGTCGGTCGCGAGATCCTCTGTGCCCGAGGGCGGCGGGCGCTCGATCCCGATCGAGTCGTGGAGCGTCGAGGCGAAGACGTCGCTGTCCAGCGTCGGGAACAGGTGCGGCAGCACGCGGTCCGTCAGCGACGCGATCCCGAACGGGACGTCGGGGATGTCGTGCCGCAGTCGCAGCGCAATCGTCTTGGCTCGCGCCAGGCGGTTCGGCGCGTCGGCGCTCGCACGCGCGAGCATCGAACGCGAGACGTCGAACATCACGTACACCTCGGCGTCGGAGCGGCCGACGTGCGTCTCGGTGCCCGAGATCACCGGCTGCGCCGCAGCAATGCCGAGGAGCGCCGCGACGACCGCGATCGCCCCGGGCACGCCGAGGCGCGACGCGAACGGCGGCGGCTCCAGTCCCAGCCGCCGCGACACCCGCCGCGAGCGCAGCTCGAGCAGGGCGTGAGCGGCCAAAGGGATGACGACGGCAACGGCGACGAGCGCCGCCAGCGGCGACAGGAACGACATCAGTAGCCGGAGCCCGGCTCGGCCAGCGCCGCACCGCCGCCGCGGCCGGGTCCGTGCGCCGCGCCGCCGCCCGTGCTCGTCGGCTGCTGGCGCAGCAGGCGCAGCGTCAGCTCCAGGTTGAACTTCGCGTCCTCGTTCGTCTGATCCATCGTCAGCGCGCCGCGGAACGTGCGCGATGCGAAGAGCAGGAAACGCAGGCGCTGCCCGGGGTCGTCCGTCGCCGCGAGACCGAGCCCGATGATGCCCAGCAGGTTCGCCGCCTGCGAGCGGCGGCGAGCATCCTGCCCGCTGCGGATGTACTCCGCGAGCACGACGGTCGCCTCGCTGCGGATCGCGTCGATGTTCGTCTGCGCCCATTTGTTCGCGTGCGGCCGCGCGAGATAGAAGCGGCGCAGCGTCTCTCGATAGAAGAGGTCGTCGTCGATGTCGAGCACCCGCTTGGCCGCGTGGAACGGGACGATCTCGTTCGGTTGCCAGAGGTCGAGCCGCGTCGGGCTGAACTTGAAGCGCACGTCATCGCGTGCGAACGCCGTGTTCCAGCGGCCGACGTCGACCGCGAGCAGCAGCAGGAGCACGCCTGCGGCGAGCGCAGCGATCGCCGCCGTCAGCCAGCGCCAGCTCACGGGACCGTCCTCGGCACCGCGAGCCGGCCGCACCAATGCTCGTTCGCCGCGAGCGCGGCGAGCACGAGCAGCGAGATGAAGATCAACGACCACGGTACGTGGCCATGCTCGGAGCCCTCCGTCGCGCCGAGCCCGCCCCCTGCGCGCCGCACGGGGCCGGCGAATGCGTTCTTGCCGGCGAGGTTGTGGAAGAGCGAGAGGTTGTCCGCGCGCGGCGTCACCGCGACGATCCGGAAGGGCACGCCCTCGTTGCGGAACTGGTTGAACGTCAGCGCCACGCGCGGGACGTCGTCGGGAGCCGTGTCGAGGTCGCTGACGAGGAGGATCGGCCCCTTCGGACGTCCAGCGCGCACGAGCGACGCGTGAGCGACCGCCAAGCCCGACGAGATCTGCGTGCCGCCGGAGAAGCTGCTCGACCACGGGTTCGGTACGAACGGATCGGACCCGGGCCGCGGGGTTGCCTGCGCGGCGAAGTAGCGCAGCAACGGGCGTAGCTCAGCGGAAGGAGACCCCGGCGGCAGCAGCTCGTAGGCGATGTCCGAGAACGCGACGAGGCCGATGCGCGTGTGCGCGTCGATCAGCTGCTGCAGGACTTCGACGATCGTCCGGTTCGCCTCCGGCTTGATGCTGCGGGAGACGTCCAGCACGAGCATCCCGCCGGCGCGCTTCGGCAGGAGGCCGCGCGCGGCGGACGCGTCGTTGCGCCCGGTCTCACTCGCCGCCAGGACGAGAGCAACCAACGCAATGCCCAATGCGACGCGGATCACGAAAGTGCGCCGTACGGCGGGACCGAGGTCGGCGGTCGATGCGAGCGGTATCGCCGGACCGCGCACGCGCCAGAGATATCTACGCAGCGCGTCCATTTGACCTCTGGTCGATCGCGCGCCGCACGTCGAGCGTGAGCGGCTGGGTGAGTGTCGGCAGCGGCATCGGCTCCGCCCAGGCGAGCTGCTTCGCGACGACCGCGAGCTCGGGCTCTCCGCTCCGCGCGAGCTCCCGCGACAGGAGCTCGAGCGCTTTGCGCTTCTCGGGCGGATCGTCGCCCGCACGCTCGACGAGCACGACGGCGCGCTCGAGCGGGGTCAGCGGACGGAGTCGCAGCCTGCCGGTCTTGACGAAGCGGGCGAGCGCAAAGACGCCAAATGCGAGCAGAAGCACGCTCGCGCCGAACAGGAGGATGCGCAACGCGCGCGTCGAGTGGCCGTACGACACCGCGAACGGGTCGGTCGAGGCGCGCCAGCTCGGCTGCTGGAACGGATCGGCGCCGTTCAGGTCCGCGTCCGTCGTCCGCGGCCCGATCGTCGACGCGACCCACGCGAGCCGCAGCGTCTTTCGCGTGCCGTCCTTCGTCGTGTAGAAGACCTCTGCGGGCGGGAACTGCGACCGCACGGGCTCGGGCTTCTCCTTCGAGAGGCACAGGTTCGTCAGGCAGATCAGCTCCGCCGAGTACACGAGCCGCGACAGACGGCCGGTGTCGTGGCGCGCGACCTGCGGCAACCCGACGCGCACGTACGGCTCGAAGTGGGTCGTGAACCCGACGGATTCGGGATCGACGCGCTCCCGGTCGACGACGAGCTGCACCGACGCGCGCAGCGGATCCGCGAACAGGGTCGCCGAACGCGACATCTGCGTGTTGCCCTCGACGGGCTCGCGGGGCACCGCTCCGTTGCTCCCACCGCCCCGGAGCGTGAGGACGAGCACGAGCGCGAGCGCAGCGGCGCCGATTCCCGCCGCGATCGCGAGCCGCTGGCGCGTCAGCGTCACCACCAATGCCCCCGCGAGACGATCCGCTCGTCGGCCCACTCGAGAAACGCCTGGAAGATGTCACCGCGATCCGAGGTCGTCACGAGCACGGGGCCGAGGTCCAGCATACGCAGGCGCG
Source organism: Gaiellaceae bacterium (assembly GCA_045806365.1). Taxonomy (GTDB): domain Bacteria; phylum Actinomycetota; class Thermoleophilia; order Gaiellales; family Gaiellaceae; genus 3-1-20CM-4-69-9. Next base: position 16,644 of record JBJMJL010000026.1, on the reverse strand, counting down.
CCAGCAATTCGGCCGCGCGCGCCTCGTTCTGCTCGCGGCGCCAGGCAGCCTCGCGCGGCGTCAGCCGCACGGTCACGAACCGGCCGGTCGTGTGGTCGTGGACGGGCAGCACGACGCCGCCGACGTCGGGGAAGCTGCGCTCCCACACCGGGTCCTGGATGACGACGGGGACGATGTCCCAGCGGCGCTCGAGCGCCGAGATCCACTTCTCCTCGGCAAACGGCATCAGGAAGTCCGACAGCACGAACACGAACGCGCCGCCGGGCAGCGGCGGCTGCGCCTGCGAGAGGAAGTCGAACGCCTCCTCGAGGTTGTCCTCCGACGCGCTGAACCCGCCACGCAGCGCCGCCTCGGGGAGCTCGTGATGCGTGCTCGGCGGGACCCACTCCGCCTCGTCGCCGCCGAGATCGAGGTACCCGAAGAAGCCGCGCGCGGCGAGCGTCGCCTCGGCGATCAGGCTTGACGCGTGACGCATCGCCTCCGGCTTGTCCAGCCACGGCAACGGCCGCGGAAAGAGCGACATCGCCGGCCGCCGGTCGCTCAGCACGACGACGCGCGGCGCCTCCTCCGCGAGGTACTCCCGGACGATGAACTCGTCGGCGCCGTGGGCCGAGGACAGTCGTGCCGACGCCGCCCAGTCGATCGAATGCGCGTCGTCACCGGGGCGATACGGCCGCGACCCGGCGACGTCCGAGCCGGAGCCGCGGCGCACACTGGTCATCCCGCCGAACGGAAGTCCCGCGAAGCGCCGGCGCGGCGCCAGCGGGAAGGTGACCTCAGTCGTCGACAAGCGTGACAGCCGCCGGACGCGGCGCGGCCGCGAAGCACTTCTGCGCCACCGACTCGACCGCTGCCGACCAGCCGATCCGCCGTGCCTCCGCGAGGAACGTCGGGCGGAAGACGATGCGGTGCAGCAGCACCGACGCGAACAGCCGCTCGATGTCCTCGGGCACGACGTACGGGCGGTGGTCGAGCAGCGCCCACGCGCGCGCCGCACGCTCGAGCGCGAGGCTGCCGCGCACCGACGCGCCCACGGCGACCTCTTCGAGCTCGCGCGTCGCGCGTACGAGCTCGACGATCCAGCGCTGCAGGATCGTGTCGACGTACACGGCGGTCACCGCTTCGCGCATCGCGTGCACGTCCTCGACGCTGATCACCGGCTGGAGCCAGCGCAGCGGGTGCCCGTGCCGCTGCTCGTCGACGATCTGCAGCTCCTCGTCCGTCGACGGATAGCCGAGCGCGGTCTTGAGGAAGAAGCGGTCGAGCTGCGCTTCGGGCAGCGGAAACGTCCCCTCGTACTCGATCGGGTTCTCCGTGGCGATCAGCAGGAACGGATCGGGGAGCACGCGCGTCTGGCCGTCGACCGTGACCTGGTTCTCGGCCATCGCCTCCAGGAGCGCGGACTGCGTCTTCGGCATCGCTCGGTTGACCTCGTCGACAAGCACGACGTTCGCGAAGATCGGGCCCGGACGGAACTCGAAGTCGCGCTCTCGCTGGTTGTAGATCGAGAGGCCGGTGACGTCCGTCGGCTGCAGGTCGGGCGTGCACTGGATGCGCGAAGGCGTCGCGCCGTCGACCGACTGCGCGATCGCGCGCGCGAGCACCGTCTTCGCCGTGCCGGGTACGTCCTCGAACAGGACGTGGCCACCGCACAGGAGGGCCGCGAGCACCAGCCGGATCTCGTCCCGCTTGCCGTGCACGACCGTCTCGATGTTCTCGAGGAAGCGGTCCGCGACGGCCGCAGCCGCCTCGAACTGGTCAGACCCCGCTAGCCGAGCCGCCTCTGTCGATTCCATTGGCCTCCTCGATTGTAAGGGGGTCTCGCGACCGCAGCCGCGCCGTCAAGTGTGTGACTACCGGAACCGCTATTTGTTAGGAGAGCATGAACCGCCGTCCGACGATCCGCGATGTTGCCGAACAGGCGGGAGTGTCGATCGCCACGGTCTCCCGCGTCTTGAACGACCGTGCGGACGTGAGCGCGGAGACACGCGAGCGCGTCCGGCGCGTCGCCCGCTCCGTCGGGTACAGCGCCGATCCGACGGCTCGCTCGCTCGTGACGCAACGCACGCGTCTCGTCGCGGTCCTCGTCGGCGACAACGCCGGTCATCGCGACCTGTCGCTGCTGTTCTTCGCGAAGGTCCTGGCCGCGATCTCGCGACGGCTCGCCCATGCGGACTACGACGCGCTGCTCGTGCAGCCGCTCGATCCGAGCCTCCAGCACCGCTTCGACGCGGCGATCCTGATCGGCGTCGACGCGAACGACCCTCTTGTCACGGACCTGTGGGCGCGGTCGGTGCCGGTCGTCGGCGTCGACGTGCGCGTCGGTCGCCGACGCAGCGCATTCGTCGGGTCCGATCACGCCGACGGCGTGCGGCTCGCGCTCGCGCATCTGTACGCACTCGGTCACAGGCGCATCGCACACGTCGCCGGGGCGCGGAACACCGTCGCCGGCGCCGAGCGCATCGCCGCATTTCAGCGCGAGTCGGAGCGCCTCGGGCTCGCACTGCCCGACGAGTACGTCCGCGAGGGCGACTTCTCCTCTGCGTCCGGTTACCGCGAGACGTGCGCGCTGCTCGCGCTCGACGAGCGGCCGACGGCGATCCTCGCCGCGTCCGACCTGATGGCGCTCGCCGGACTGCAGGCGATCCGCGACGCCGGCCTCGAACCGGGTCGCGACGTCGCGGTCGTCGGCTTCGACGACCTCGAGGCGGCGGCGCTCGCACATCCGCCGCTGACGACGATCCGCCAGGACCGGCAGGAGCTCGGCACGATCGCAGCCGAGCGCGCGATCGAGTTGATCGAGCACCCCGACATGCTTCCTCCGCCGACGTTGTTGCCGGTCGAGCTCGTCGTGCGCGCGTCCTCCAGCGCGGGCTGATCAGTCCTGGAAGAGGACGCTGATGCTCTCGCGCTCGTGGATGCGGCGAATCGCCTCGGCGAACAGCGGCGCGACGGAGACGACGGACACCCGCGGCGACAGCTCGACCGGCTGGGTCTCGATCGAGTCCGTGACGATCAGCCGGTCGATCGGACTCCGCTCCAGTCGTTCCATCGACCCTTCGGCGAACACGCCGTGGGTCACGACCGCGGTCACAGAGCGTGCACCGCGAGCGACGAGCTGTTCGGCCGCCTCTGCCAAGGTGCCGGCGCTGATGGTGAAGTCGTCGACGACGACGGCGTCGCGACCGGCGACGTCTCCGATGATCTCGACGATCTCCGCCATCTGACCGTGCCCGTCGCGGACCTTGTCCGCGATCGCCAACGGAGCGCCGAGCCGTCGTGCAAACCTCCGCGCCCGCTTGGCAAAGCCGGCGTCGGGCGACACGACGACGGGGTCAGCGAGGTTCGCGCGCTCGATCGCAGCGCAGAGGTGAGGCAGCGCGTACAGGTCGTCCACCGGGATGCGGAAGAAACCCTGGATCTGTGGTGCGTGCAGGTCGAGCGTCACGACGCGGTCGGCGCCGGCAGCCTCGATCGCGTCGGCGCACACACGCGCGCGAATCGAGACGCGCGGCTCGTCCTTCTTGTCGCCTTTCGCGTAGCTGAAGTAGGGAACGACGGCCGTGATCGACTCCGCGCTGGCCCGCGAGAAGGCGTCGATCCAGAACAACAGCTCCATGAAGTTCGCATTTGTCGGAAACACGGTCGACTGCACGACGTAGACGCTGCGACCGCGCACGTTCTCGAGGGCCCGGACGAAGAGCGTGCCCTCGGAGAACCGGATGACCTCGCCCTCGGCAACGTCGACGCCGAGCTCGCCGCAGATCGCCGAGGTCAGCCGCGGGCTTCCGCTTCCCGCGAAAACGAGGGGATCGTCGTCGGCGGACCGCCGGCGGCGGCGTGAGGAGGCTCGCGGGAGCAGGCGCATCCGCTCCCCGAGTGTCTAACAGACGCGGCGGCTACTGCCCAGGCTCGATCGCCCCCAGCACCCCGTGGATGTCGACCTCGGTCGCGCCCTGCCAACGATGGGGGCCGGCCGCGTAGAAGAGCGTCGTGCGCGGCCCGCTGCCGGCGCCGTTGCCGAAGGCGATGCCCCACACACCGGGCGCCTTCACGGGCAAGCGGCCGCGCAGCTTCCAGCCGTCCGGCGTGCGCGCGTACGCATTGATCGCGCCACTGCCGAAGTTCGCGACGAGCAGGTTCCCGGCGAATCGTCCGAACCCGGCCGGGGCGAGCGCCACTCCCCACGGCTCGTCGAGCTGCTTCGCGTGGCCGACGCGCGCAACGAGCCGTCCGTCGAGGTCGAACTCGTCGACATAACCGCCGGTCGGCGCGTCGTTGCCGTTGACGGGCGCGCGCCACGCGTACGTGACGAAGATCCGGCGGCCGATCGCCTGGATCCCGAACGGGGCGTACCAGGGCGGGATCGCGCGGTCGACGAAAGCGCCCGGCCGATGTACGGGCCGCCAGCGCGAGTCGTAGACGAGCACGCGGTCGTTGTGGAAGTCCGTGGCGTACAGCCGCTCGCCCGCGAGCGCGACGCCGCGGAAGACGGCCGCCCTCCTGCCTTCGTCGACGACGACGAGGGCACGGGTCGACCAGCTGTCGGGGACCGTCGGCGTCCACGCCTTGATCGTTCCGTCCTCGCACGCGTAGACGAAGCGCGCGGGAGCGGCCGCGCGGCCGGCGCGCACGGGGAATCCCCGCCCGCCGTAGAAGACGACCCCGGTCGGCCCGCCCGGTACACGCACGTTCAGCGCCTGCTTGTGTCCCGCGCCGTCGTACAGCGTGCTGGAGCCGCGCGCCTCGTTCGCAACCCACCACGGGCCGGTCGAGCTCGCAGCGAGCCCCCAGGCATTCACGAGCTGCGGGTCCGCGCGGTCCGAGATCAGCTCTCCGACGGTGTAGCGGTTGAATCGTGCGCTGCTGGCCGACCCTGCGACGGCGAGCGCAGCAAAGACGACCGCTACGGCGCCGAGCTTCACCTCATGCGGCTGCCAGCGGAGACGGACGCGGCGCGTCGCGCCGGCTGCCGATCAGGTCGCGATACCAGTAGAAGCTGTCCTTCGGCACGCGCTCGAGCGTTGCGTAGTCGATGTACACGATCCCGAAGCGCTTCGAGTAGCCGAACGCCCATTCGAAGTTGTCGAACAGGCTCCAGACGAAGTAGCCCTTGACCGGCGCGCCGTCCTTCACGGCCCGCGCGACCGCTTCGATGTGCGACGCGAGGAACGCCGTGCGCTCCGGATCGTGCACGTGGCCGTCGTGGACGCGCACGTCACCGAACGCGGCGCCGTTCTCGGTGATGTAGATCGCCGGCGGCGCGTAATCGCGCGCGACACGTACGAGCACTTCGTGGAGGCCGTTCGGATACACCTCCCAGCCCATGTCGGTGTGCTGGGCCTCCGGGTTACTGACCATGCGCGGCCCTTCGGCGCCGGCGCCGACGATGAAGCGGGAGTAGTTGTTCACACCGAGAAAGTCGAGCGGCGCCGAGATCGCGTCGAGGTCGCCGTCACGCACGCTCGGTGCGGCGAGCTCGTTGCGCTCGAGCAGGTCGGCCGGGTAGCTGCCTCGGAAGATCGGATCGAGGAACCAGCGGTTCGTCTCACCGTCCACTCGCCAGGCGGCCGCCTCGTCCTCGGGTGTGTCCGACGCGGCGTGCGCCTGCGCGAGGTTGAGCGTGATGCCGACGCGCGCGTCCGGCGCGGCGCGGCGGATTGCCTCGACCGCCCAGCCGTGGGAGAGCAACAGATGATGCGCCGCCGCGACCGCAGCGGCCTCGTCCGTCCGTCCCGGGGCGTGCTGCCCCCAGGCGTAGCCGATCCAGGCGTGTACCCACGGCTCGTTGTGCGTGATCCAGTGGCGGACGCGGTCGCCGAGCCGGCCGACCACGGACTCCGTGTACTCGACGAACGCCTCCGCCGTCTCGCGCGCGGGCCAGCCGCCGGCGTCTTCCAGCGCCTGCGGCGTGTCCCAGTGGAAGAGCGTCACGAAAGGCTCGATCTCATTCGCGAGGAGCTCGTCGACGAGGCGATCGTAGAAGTCGAGGCCGGCTTCGTTGACGGCGCCGCGACCGCTGGGCAGCACGCGTGGCCACGCGATCGAGAAGCGGAACGCGTCGAGGCCGAGCTCGCGCATCAAGCGGACGTCGTCGCTGTACCGGTGGTAGAAGTCGCACGCGACGTCGCCGCTGTCGCCGCCGCGAACCTTGCCGGGCGTGGCGCAGAAGCGATCCCACACGCTCTCGCCGCGTCCGTCTTCGTTCACGGCACCCTCGATCTGGTACGACGCCGTCGCGGCGCCCCAGGTGAAGTCGGCGGGCAGAGAGCTCGTGTCGATGGTCATGGCGTCCTTTCGATCAGGGGCGACGGGGCAGTGACGTGGCAACGGGCGGCCTGCTCGGGACGCGCCTCGACCAGCGGCGGCGTCACGTGAGAGCAGATGTCGACGGCGAGCGGACAGCGCGCGACGAAGCGACATCCTTCAGGCGGATCCATGGCGGCGGCGGCGAGGCCCTTGCGCTCCTGGATGCGGCCGGCATGCAGCCGCCTGGCCGGATCGGGGACCGCCGCGAGCAGGAGGCGCGTGTACGGGTGCAGCGGCGAGGCGAGCACGTCCTCGATCGGGCCGCGCTCGACGATCTGGCCCGCGTACATCACCAGCACGTCGTCCGCGACATAGCGCGCGCTTGCAAGGTCGTGCGTGACGAAGAGGAAGGCGATGCCGCGCTCCTCCTTCAGGCGAGTCATCAGATTGAGGATCCCGATCCGGATCGAGACGTCGAGCATGCTCGTCGGCTCGTCGGCGAGGATGACCTTGGGCTCGACGGCGAGCACACGCGCGAGCGCGACACGCTGTCTCTGGCCGCCTGAGAGCTCGTGCGGATACTTCGCCGCGATCTCGTGCGGCGGGACGAGCCCGACGCTGCGCAGCAGCTCGTGCACGCGCTCCTCTACCTCGCCGCGCGCGACCATCTTGTGGAGGCGCAGCGGCCGCTCGATGTGGTGGCGGACGGTCTTGACCGGGTTCAGCGAGTCGAACGGATCCTGGAAGATCAACTGCACCTCGGCGCGGTAGCGCAGCGCGTCGCGGCGGCGGCGCACGCGCGCGACGTTCTCGCCCTCCCAGAGCACGGCGCCGGCGGTCGGGTCGTACAGGCGCGCGAGCAGCCGCGCGACGGTGCTCTTGCCGCTGCCGCTCTCGCCCACGAGCGCGGTGATCGTGCCGGGGCGGAGCTCGAACGAGACGTCGTCCACGGCGTGGACGTGCGAGAAGTGCTTCGTCAGCCCTTTCACCTCGAGAGCCGCCGCGCTCACAGTCCGCCCTCCTCCACGAGATGACACGCGACGGCGTGGCCTGGACCGACCTCGCGCAGCACCGGCCGCTCCGCCGTCTGACGGGCGTACAGCTCCACGGTGTCGGGCGAGCAGTGCGCGCAGCGCGGATGGAAGCGGCAACCGCTCGGCGGGTTGCGCAGGTCGGGCGGCGCGCCGGAAATGCCGGTGAGGCGCTGAAGCGGCCCGGTCAGCGGCGGGAACGACTCGAGCAGACCCTGCGTGTAGGGATGCCGCGCCTCGCCTGCGATCTCCTCCGCGCTCGCCGTCTCGACGACTTCGCCGGCATACATGATCGCGATGCGGTCGGCGAACTCGAGCAGCAGCGACACGTCGTGCGTGATGAAGAGCACCGCGAACCCGAACTCGCGCTTGAGCGCCTCGACCTGCTGCATGATCTCGCGCTGCACGACCACGTCGAGCGCCGTCGTCGGTTCGTCGAGCACGATCAGCTCGGGCTCGAGCGCGAGCGCGATCGCGATGATCACGCGCTGGCGCATTCCGCCGGAGAGCTCGTGCGGATACGCGCGCACGCGCGTGCGATCGATTCCGACCACCTCGAGCAGGTCCTCGGCCTGCGCCAGCGCCCGCCGGCGGTTGATGCGCTCGTGCGCCTGCATGGCGTCGACGAACTGGTCGCCGACGCGCATGACGGGGTTGAGCGCGTTCATCGCGCTCTGGAAAACCATGGAGACGTTGCGCCAGCGGAAGCGCCGCAGCTCCTCCTCGCGCTTGCCGACGAGGTCCTCTCCTCGGAAGACGATGCTGCCGCCGGAGATGCGTCCGGGCGGCCGCAGGATCTGCATGACGGCGTTCGCGATCGTCGTCTTGCCGCAGCCCGACTCGCCGGCGACACCGAGGATCTCGCCCTCGTGAATCGCGAGGTCGACGCCGTCGACGGCGCGCGCCGAGCCGTAGTCGACGGTCAGGCCGCGCAGCTCGAGCAGCGCGGGCGCGTTGGTGCGCGTGACGACGGGCTCTGCCACCAGGGTCGTCATGTTGACGCGCGCTCCGCGCGCAGACGGGGATTGCTGACCTCGTCGATGCCGGCGAGCAGCAGGACGAGGCCCAGGACGGTGAAAGCGAGCGCGGCACCGGGGAAGAAGAACGGCCACCACTCGCCCTGCAGCACGGTCGAGTTGACCTGCGCCCAGTAGAGCGTGACGCCCCAGCTCGTCGTCGACATGTCGCCGAGGCCGAGGAACTCGAGTCCCGCATCGGTGAGGAGGGCGATGTAGAAGACGAGCACGAAGCCCGCCGCGATGCGACTGATCATGTTCGGCATCAGCTCGGCGAAGACGACGCGACGGGTCGATTCGCCGGTCGTCTTGGCCGCCAGCACGAAGTCGCGGCTTTTCAGCGACAAGGCCTGACCGCGCAGGATGCGCGCCTCGAATGCCCACAGGACGGCGGCCAGGACGACGGCCATCGTCCACATGCCGCGGTTCTTCATGAAGCCCGAGATCACGACGAGCAGCGGGATCGCGGGGATGACGAGGAAGACGTTGATGAAGAAGTTGACGATGTCGTCGACCACGCCGCCGGAGTACGCAGCGGTGACGCCGAGCGTGGCGGCAAGGCCCGTCGCCAGCAACGCCGCCGCGAAGCCGAGCAGCAGCGACCGCCGGGCGCCGAGCACGACCTGCGAGAAGATGTCGCTGCCCTGGTCGGTAGTACCGAACAGGTGGTGCCACGAGGGCGCCTGCCGCGCGGCGAGCAGGTTGAACTCGTTCGGATGCGCCACCGTGATCAGCGGCGCGATCAGCGCGAGCAGGACCATCGACCCGACCATCACGATCCCGATCCGTGACTTCCGGTTCTGCAGCAACAGCAGCAGCCAACCCGGCACGCGCACGCGTCCGTGCACACGCTGCGGCGGAGCGGCGAGCCCGAGGTCGAGAGTCGGATCGAGCTGCGACATCAGCTGCTGCGCAGGCGCGGGTCGAGGATCAGATTGAGCACGTCCATCAAGAGGTTGGCGAGGATCACGCAGATCGACAGCACGACGAGCAGCGCCTGCGCGAGGGGGTAGTCGTTGCCGAGCACGGCCTGCTGCAGCGTCAAGCCGGCGCCCGGGTAGCTGAAGACGAACTCGACGAACACCAGCCCGCCGATTGCGCTGGCGAACAGCGGCGCGAAGCCGTTGAGCGGCGGGAGAATCGCGTTGCGCGCCGCGTACCGCGTCATCACACGGCGGTCGGGCAGGCCCTTCGCCTGGGCCATGAGGACGTAGTCCTCGCCGATCGTGTTGATCATCACGGTGCGCATGTTCAATACCCAGCCGCCCGCAAACGCGAGGACGACGACGAGAATCGGCAGCTGCGCATGGCGGAACGCGCTCGACAGGAAGGCGTAGTTGAAGCCAGGCGTCAGGCCGGTGTCATACGCGTGCTGAATCGGGAACCAGTGCAGCTTTAGCCCGAACACGTAGACGCCGAGCAGCGCGGTGAAAAACGCGGGCAGCGCGCTGAGCGCCATGAACGTCGGGACGAGGACGTTGTCGACGGCGCGGCCCCGCCGCCAGGCGGCGACCATCCCGATTGCCGTCCCGAGCACGAAAGCCAGCAGGAACGCGACGCCGACCAGGAACAGCGAGTACGGCAGCGTTCGGCCGACGACCTCCGAGACGCGCGTCGGATAGTTCGATGTCGAGATGCCGAAGTCGAAGTGGACGATCCGGCCCAGATACGTCACGTAGTCGTGCCAGATCGAGTTGTGCGACCCCCCGAGCAGCGTCTCGAACTCCTGCACGATTCCGGGGTTCGCCGAGATCTGCGACGGCGTCAGGTGCTGCAGCAGGCCGGCGACCGGGTCGCCCGGCATCAGGCGCGGCAGCAGGAAGTTGATCGTCAGCGCGACCCAGATCGCGAAGACGTAGAAGCCGAGCCGTCGGGCGAACCAGCGCATTCAGCCTCCTGAGCGTAGACCGGTGGGCGGCGAGGAGGGGCCGCCCACCGGTCAAGGGCTAAAGGGGGAGTTAGCCCCCGCTCTTTCCGCCCGGACAGATCCGGGTGAACGAGAGGATGTTGTCGGGGAACGTCGTGAAGATCGGATCGCCGTAGAAGTTCTTCGCGTTCGCGAAGCAGTGGAAGTACTTCGTGCTGTACGTCGACCACCGCGGCCCGATGAAGAGCGGCACGATCGGCAGGTGCTGGAGGAAGGCCTTCTGCAGCTGCGTCGCGATCCTCTTCTGCTTCTTGACGCTGAGGGTCACCTTCCACTGGTTCAGCAGTGACGTCGCCTTCGCGTCGCTGAAGTGCTCCCAGTTCCCGGTCGGAGATGCGTCCTCCCCCTTCGGGATGAACGCGTTCTTCGACAGGTTCGCGTAGAAGTACCCGTACGGCGAGCCCTGCGAGCCGCCCTGCCAGAGCAGAGTCGGGAACTTGCCGGCACTCGCGTTCGGCCACCACGCGCCCCAGTCGGGCTCGAGCGCGACGTTCGAGTTGATCCCGATGTCACGCAGGTTGCGCGTGATGATCTGGTTCGATGCGACCCAGTCCGACCAGCCCGAGATGACGTGGATGTCGAGCCGGACAGCGTCGCCGTGCGGATCGAACAGCCGGTTGTTGCGATACGTGAAGCCCGCGTCCGTGAGGATCTTCTTCGCGGCCGCCGGGTTGAAGTTCGCCATCTCCTTCGCCTGCTTCTTCACCGCTGGATCGGTGACCCATTCGGGGAAGAGCCCGTTGAGGCCGATCGCGTCGGTCGGCGGCGCGTAGCCGTACTCGCCGAGCTTCGAGACCGTGTTGCGGTCGATCGCGCGGCTGAGGGCTTTCCGGAACGCCACGAGGCTGTACGGGTAGTCGGTCGTGTCGAGCACGAGCGAGATCGGGTACGCCGTCTTCGCGTAGAACGCGTGGTAGTGCTTGCGGTCCTTCGCGACATAGGCCTGCTCGACGTTCGGCACGAAGTTGTGCGTCCAGTCGACCTGCCCGCTCTGGATCAGCGCGAGCGACGCGTCGTTCGACGACGCCTGCACGTACTCCACGCAGGCGATCTTCGGTGCGCCCTTCTTCCAGTACCTCGGGTTCTTGTTCAGGACGTAGTCCTGCGTCGTGAAGCGGCCGACGCGGTTGAACGGCCCCGAGCCGACCGGCTTCGAGTTCGTGTAGTTCTCCGCGTCGCCGACCTTCGACCACACGTGCTTCGGCACGACGAACTGCCGGTTCAGGATCGAGGAGATGAACTGCGAGTCGGGCGTCTTCAGCGTGATCAGGACGGTCCACTTGCCCCGCGCCTTGATCGACACGATCTCGTTCGCAGCACCTGTGAGGCCGACGCGGTCCATGATCTTGGACTGCCGCCCGGCGGTGAGGCTGTAGACGACGTCCGCGGAGGTGAGCGCTTTCCCGTCGGACCACCTCGCGTTGCGCACGAGGTTCAGGCGCAGCGTCTTGTTGCGGTTCGTCCACGTGTAACTGCGCGCGAGCCACGGCTGCGGGTTGCTCTTCCCCTCGGCCGTGATCAGGAGTGGCTCGTACATCGCACCCTGCACGAACGAGCCGCTCGGGAGCCCCGTGGCCGTATACGGGTTGAAGTTCCTCGTGAAGGCGGGGTCACCCGAGCCGGTCATGACGAGGCAGCGGTGAGCTGCCGGCGCCGCGGCTCGGTCGACCGCCGCCGGCGTCGCCGCTGCCAGCGCGGTCGCCAGCGTGGCGCCTCCCGCCACGACGGCGAAGGCGACCCAGCGGGTGGTACGGAAGGGGCGTCGCATCGGCTTGTCCTGCCTTTCTCGCCCGGCGCGCGGGCACTTGAGCACAGAGTTTCCGAAAGCGTTTCCGGAACCCGTTTACCACGTTTTCGTATTGAGAGTCAAGCCCATCCGCCGCAATTTGCGGACAAAAGCGGCTGACGTGTTTCCGTAACGTTCCGGAACATGCTTCAATGGCGCCGTGGGCCAGATCGCGCCGCACCGGCTGACCATCAGGCAGATCGCCGATCTCGCCGGGGTCTCGATCGCCACCGTCTCGCGTGTCCTGAACGGACGGAACGACGTCGCGCCGGAGACCCGCGATCTCGTCACGCGGGTCATCCGCGAAAACGGCTACACCGCGAATCGAAGCGCGCGCGGGCTGTCGGCAGGCCGGACGGGGCTCGTCGGCGTGCTCGTTCCGCTGATCTACCCGGCGTACTTCTCGGCGATCCTCGCAGGCGCGGCCGAAGCGCTTTCGGAGCTCGACCTGCGGGTCGTGCTCTCCCCTACCGGTCACGAGCACGACCGCGAGGTCTCACTCCTCGAGCGGCTCATGCACGGCGTCACGGACGGCGCCTTGATCGTCATGCCCGAGGAGTCGAGCCCCGAGCTGGAACGGCTCGTCGAGGGCGGCTACCGCTTCGTCGTCGTCGATCCGATCATGCCGTTGGCCGAACGGATCCCGTCCGTGTCGGCCGCGCACACCTCGGGGGCCGACCAGGCGATGCGCCATCTGCTCGGCCTGGGTCATCGGCGCATAGCGCAGATCACCGGTCCGCGTGGCTGGCTCGCGACAGAAGACCGCCGCCGCGGCTATCACGCGGCGCTCGCTTCGGCCGGCATCCTCCCGGACGCCGCACTCGAGGTCGAGGCGATCCCGGAGATACCGCCGGGACGGGAGGCAGCGGATCAGCTGCTCGACCTGCCAGAGCCGCCGACCGCGATCTTCGCGTTCAACGACAACATCGCGATCGGGGCGATCCAGGCCGCGCGGGCCCGCGGACTGCGCGTGCCCGAGGACCTCTCTGTGGTCGGCTTCGACGACGTCGAGCTCGCCACGGTCGTCACGCCGGCGCTGACGACGGTGCGCCAGCCCCTGGCCGAGATGGGCCGGACGGCCGTCAGCCTGCTGAACCGGCTGCTCGAGCGGCAGCGCTTCGAGACGCTCCACGTCGAGCTGGCGACTCGCCTCGTCGTCCGCGAGTCGACCGCGCCGCGTAGGTGACTCAGCGGTTGTGGTTCACGACCTCGACGTTGTTGCCGTCGGGGTCGAGGACGAAGGCGCCGTAGTAGCCGGGGTGATAGTCACGGTCGCCGGGCGCGCCGTTGTCGCGATAGCCCGCCTCGAGCGCGGCACGGTGGAAGGCGTCGACGGTCGCGTTCTCGTTCGTCTCGAACGCCAGGTGCACGTTCTCCGCCGGCTCGTCTGAGACGACCGAGAACGATGCATTCGCGCCGGCGAACTGCACGCGGTCGGCTCGTGCGTTGTTCAGTCCGAAGCCGGTGAACGGCGCGACACGCTCGTAGAACTCTCTTGACGCCTGCAGGTCCGCGACGCGAATCCACATGTGATCGATGACGCGGCCGGCCGCCTGCTCGTGGTGGACAGCCTCGGCGCTGTTGCCGTCGGGGTCGAGCAGAAAGCCGCCGTAGTAGTCGGGGCTGTACTCCGGACGCGGGCCCGGCTCGCCGTCGTCGCGGTAGCCGGCATCGACCCCGGCGCGCCAGAAAGCCTCCACGTTCTCGCGCGAGGATGCGCCGAACCCGATGTGCAGGCGACGGGTCACCGGATGCTCGGCGTCGGCCTGCGCGAGCGAGAACTGGCCTCGCCAGACCGTGTACTCGCCGTGGCGTCCGCTCTGCTCGACGGCAAGCGTCTTCAGCACCGTGTCGTAGAACGCCTCGGATGCCACCCGGTCGGACACGCGGATCGTGACGTGATCGAGCATCAGAGCTCCAACCCGACATAATTCTCCGCCAGGCTCGCGGCCGCTGCGCGTGAGGTGACCAGGTAGCGCAGCTGTGACAGCTGGAGCTTCACGTCGAAGGGATCGTCGCCGGATGGGCGATGCAGCATCGACGTCATCCACCAGGAGAAGTGCTCGGCGCGCCAGACCCGGCGGAGGCAGTTGGCGGAGTACGCGCCGAGGAGCTCCTCGCTGCCGCTCCCGTACCAGCGGACGAGCGCTTCTGCGAGCAGGCGCACGTCCGCAATCGCCAGGTTCAGTCCCTTCGCGCCGGTCGGAGGCACGATGTGCGCCGCGTCGCCGGCGAGGAACAGGCGCCCGTAGTGCATGGGCTCGGCCACGAAGCTGCGCATACCGGTCACGCCCTTCTCCAGGATCGGCCCCTCCGCGAGCGTCCAGGCCTCGACACCAAGGCGCGTCTGCAGCTCGCCCCAGATGCGCTCGTCGCTCCACTCGTCGACGTCCTCCTCAGGCGCGCACTGCAGGTAGAGGCGGCTCAGCTGCGGCGACCGCAGGCTGAGCAGCGCGAAGCCGCGTTCATGGTGCGCGTAGACGAGCTCGTCGTTCGACGGTGCGACCTCGGCGAGTATCCCGAGCCAGCCGTACGGGTACTCGCGTGAGAAAGACGAGAGCACACCGTCGGGAATGCTCGGCCGGCAGACGCCGTGAAACCCGTCGCAGCCGGCGACCACGTCGCAGGCGAGCTCGTGCTCCTCGCCGTCGTGATGGAAGCGGATCCGGGGCCGCTCGGACTCCAGCTCGTGCAGGCTGACGTCGGCGACTTCGAACAGGAGCGGCAGTCCGCCTTCGAGTCGTGCGGCGATCAGGTCCTTCACGATCTCCGTCTGGCCGTAGATCACGATCGTCCGCCCTTCGGCGAGCTCGCTGAGCGGGATGCGGTGCCGCTCGCCGTCGAACTGCAGCTCGATGCCGTGATGGACGATGCCCTGACGCTGCAGGCGCTCGCCGACGCCGGCGTCGACGAGCAGATCCGCCGTGCGTTGCTCGAGGACGCCCGCACGGATGCGGTGCTCGACGTAGTCGCGGCCGCGGTCCTCGAGCACGACCGTCTCGATGCCCTCGAGCTCGAGCAGGCGCGCGAGCGTCAGGCCCGCCGGGCCGGCGCCGACGATGCCGACCTGCGTCCGCTCCTGCTTCACTCCTCCTCGAGCACGCTCTGAAAGATCGCGAATGCGCGGTTCGCGGCCGGGACTCCGCAATAGACCGCGCAGTGCAGCAGCACCTCCTTGATCTCGTCCGGCGTGACGCCGTTGCGCTGCGCGCCGCGAATGTGCAGCTCCAGCTCCTCGAAGCGCCCGAGCGCGACAAGCGCGGTGAGCGTGATGCAGCTGCGCGTCCGGCGGTCCAGGCCGGGGCGAGTCCAGACCTCGCCCCAGGCGTAGCGCGTGATCAAGTCCTGGAAGTCCTCGGTGTGCTCGGTGGTGCGCGCGATCGCGCGGTCGACGTGCTCGTCCCCGAGCACCTCGCGCCGCACCTGCATGCCGCGCTCGCGCTCGTCGCTCATACGGCTGCGAGCACCGCCTCGTTGAACCCGCCTGCGCGCTCGACGTTCAGCAGATGCCGCGCGTTGTCCATGACGAGCAGCTGCGCGCCGGGTATCTCGTCGACGATGGCGCGCAGGTCGTCGGGCGGCGTGGAGGGATCGTCAGCGCCGGCGATCGCAAGCGTCGGCGCTGAGACGGCGCCGAGCTGTCCGCGCACGTCCCAGTCGCGCACGGCCTCGCAACAGCGCGCGTATCCCTCCGCCGGCGTCGAGACGAGCATCCGGCGGTAGCGTCGCACGTCGGGAAGCTCGGGCGTGAACCAGCGCTCGAGGACGACGTCGGCGATCGCCTCGACCCCTTCCCGCCGCACCGTGTCGGCGCGCTCCTGCCAGAAGTCCGGCGTCGCGAAGCGTGCGGAGGTCGACGCCAGCACGAGCCGCTCGACACGCCCGGGGACGTCGAGGGCGAGCTGCATCCCGACGGCGCCGCCGAGCGAGAGCCCACAGAACGAGAAGCGCTCGATGTGGAGCTCGTCGAGGAGCTGCACGAGCTCGCGCGCCAGCGCCGGAACGCTTCGCGTCTCGAGCAGCGGCGACTCGCCGTGCCCGGGGTGGTCGTACCGCAGCACCCGAAATCTTGCGCCGAGCGCCGGCAGCTGCGGGTCCCACATCTCGAGCGTCGAGCCGAGCGAGCCCGACAGCACCAGGACGCGGTCGCCGTCACCCTCGATCCGGTGGTTCACCGGTCGCGATAGAACGCCAGTGCCCGGTCGACGAACGCGTCGGAGCTTCCGACGTAGTCCTCCGGACGCGCGGCGTCGATCCCGAAGCGCTGCGCCTCCGACAACGTCTCGTCGCTGATGTTGGCGCGCATGCGCTCGGCGTCGACCTCGAGCCCCTCGAGCGCCTCGCGCAGGCACGCGGCCGCGCCGCCGGTGAGCGCCAGCGCGTCAGAGAGGGCTCCCCACTCCGCGTGCCAGGCGCCGGCGGCACGCTCGTGCTCCTGGCCGAGCGCCGCCAGCAACACTCCGGCCGCCGCCTGCGCGCGCACTGCGCACGCGCGGGCCAGCGTCGAGCCGACGGGATTGCGCTTGTGCGGCATCGTCGACGAGCCGCCGTCCGGTGCCTCGTGCACCTCCCCCACCTCGGTCTGCGCGAGCAGCGCGAGGTCGAGCGCGATCTTGCCGACGAACCCGGCAGCGA
>JBJMJL010000025.1:0-2934 GCA_045806365.1 Gaiellaceae bacterium | reverse complement strand
GTCCGCTGCCGCGGGATCCGGCCGTTCGCGCGGATGAGGCGCTCCATCGCCTCGGGCGGCAGCTCCTGCCCGTGCTCGGCGCCCGCAGAGCGCGAGATCGACTCGTTCATGAGCGTCCCGCCGAGATCGTTGACGCCGGCGCGGACCGCCGCCCCGACTCCCTCCGGGCCGAGCTTGACCCAGGAAACCTGGATGTTCGTGATCGCCGGGTGGAGCGCCAGCCGCGCGACCGCGTGCACGAGCAACACCTCGCCGAACGTCGGCCCGCGCCGCGCTCGCCCTTGCAGCGCCATCGGCGCCTCCATGTGCACGAACGGAAGCGGCACGAACTCGGTGAAGCCGCCGCTGTGCCGCTGCTGCTCGCGCGCGCGAATCAGATGCCGCGCCCAGTTTCGCGGCGACTCGACGTGGCCGAACATCATCGTCACGTTCGAGCCGAGCCCGACGCGATGCGCAGTGTCGTGCACTTCGAGCCACTGGGCGGTCGTGACCTTGTCGGGACAGATCACCTGCCGCACCTCGTCGTCCAGGATCTCGGCAGCGGTGCCGGGAAGGGATGCGAGCCCTGCGTCGCGCAGATCCGACAGGTACTCGTGCAGTGAGAGCCCGAGCGTCGCCGCGCCCTGCCAGACCTCGAGTGCCGAGAACGCGTGCACGTGCAGATCGGGAACCGCCTCCTTGATCGCGCGGACGACGGAGAGGTAGTAGTCGCCGGTGAAGGCCGGGTGAATACCGCCCTGGAGACACACCTCCGTCGCACCGCGCTCCCACGCCTCCTCGCAACGGCGCACGATCTCTTCGTGCGGCACGAGATACGGGGCGCCGCGCAGATTCGCTGCAAGCTTGCCCTTCGAGAACGCGCAGAACCCGCAGCGGAAGTAACAGACGTTCGTGTACTGGATGTTGCGTGTCACCACATACGTAACCTCGTCGCCGCAGACCTCGCGCCGCAGGCTGTCGGCGGCGGCGAACACGCGGTCACGCTCGCGTCCGCGCGCGCGGAACAGCCGCACCAGCTCGTCCTCGCCGAGCTCGTCGCGCGTGTCGATCGGCAGCGCGTCACGCGGCACGAACGGCGCCGGGACGTCTTCGCCGGGCGACCAGCGGTCCTCGCGCGCGAGGCCGAGCGAGTCCGAAGCGCGCAGGACGGCGGGCATGACGCTCGGGTCGAGCCACCGCCCGGAGATCCACTCCGGATAGACGGGCAGCCGCGGGGCGAGCTCCAGCCCGCGGCTCTCGGTCGCGAAGCGCAGCCGCTCGAGGTCCGGCCACGGAGCCTCGGGATTGACGTGGTCGATCGTCACCGGCGAGACGCCGCCCCAGTCGTCGATGCCGGCGTCGAGAAGGTGCGGAAAGTCGTCGCGGGAGAGATTCGGAGGGGCCTGTACGTGCGCGTGGGCGCCGAGGACGATGCGCGCGACCGCGATCGTCCAGAGCAGCTCCTCGAGCGGTGGCTCCGGCGCGTGCGCCATCCGCGTGCCGGGCTTCGCGCGGAAGTTCTGCACGATCACTTCCTGCACGTGGCCGTAGCGGTCGGCAAGCGCTCGGATCGCGCGCAGCGCGTCCACCCGCTCGGCGCGCGTCTCGCCGATGCCGATCAGGACACCGGTTGTGAACGGCACGCGCTCGTCACCGGCGGCCGCGATCGTCGCCAGCCGCAAGGCCGGAGCCTTGTCGGGCGAGCCGAAGTGCGCGGCGCCGCGTTCCGCCAGCCGTTCGGACGTCGTCTCGAGCATCACCCCCATCGACGCGCTCACGGGTCGGAGCGCGCCGACGTCCTCGCGCGTCATCACACCGGGATTGAGATGCGGCAGCAGGCCCGTCTCCTCGAGCACTGCCGCGGCGGCGCGGCGCAGGTACTCGAGCGTCGTCGTGCAGCCGAGCGTCGCAAGCTCTTCGCGCGCGGCGCGGTAGCGCAGCTCCGGCTTGTCGCCGAGCGTGAAGAGCGCCTCACGGCACCCGGCCGCCGATCCTGCGCGCGCGATCGCGAGCACCTCGTCGATGGTCATGTACGCGCGTTCGCCCCGCCGCGGTGGCTGCGCGAACGTGCAGTAGTGGCAGACGTCGCGGCAGAGCTTCGTCAGCGGGATGAAGACCTTCGGCGAATAGGTGACGAGGCGGCCATGCCCCTCGTCGCGGAGCGCGCGTGCCTCGGCACAGAGATCCTCGAGCGGCCGGTCGAGCAGCTCCATCAGTCGGAGCTTATTGAGAGAGCCGCTACCTGGGCCTGACGGAGACGAGCTTCCCGAACGGGTGCCAGGAGTTGCTCGACCAGCGCTGGAGCTTGACCTGTGTCAGGGGGAAGCGGAACGTCGGCGTCGTGCGAATCACGATGCCCGGGAGCACGAACGGGTTGCCCTTCTCGTTCAGGTGCGTCGCCGCCCGCATCACGCCCTCACGGGTCAGGTTCTTGCCCGCCTTCTTCAACGTGTCGACGAGCGTGTACGCCTCGCCCATGCCCGCCGTGTAGTAGCCGTCCTTCAGGTCGCGCGAGTCCACGTTCGTGCCGTACTGCTTGAGGATCGACTGGAACAGGCGAATCCCCTTGTCTCGCTTCCACAACGGCGCGGCCGGATCCTTTCCGAAGACGATCGAGATCGAGCCGTTCGCCGCCTTCTGCGGCACGATCGACATCAACGCCGAGGCCGACGACACGTCGTTGACGAAGATCTGCGGCTTCCAGCCGAGCCGCGAGACCGCGTTGAACGCCTGCAGCGAGAACTTGCCGAACGCGAAGACCATGAAGACGTTCGCCTTGCTCGCCTTCAGCTGCGTCACCTGGGGCTGCACGTCCGTCGCCGTCGGGTCGTAGCCCACCTTCGCGACGATCGCGCCCGCCTTCTTCCCGAGGCCGCGCCGCAACCCCGCGAACAGGTCGCGGCCGTAGTCGTCATCCTGATAGAGCACGGCGATCTTCGGCTTCTTGATGTGCTG
>JBJMJL010000024.1:0-10384 GCA_045806365.1 Gaiellaceae bacterium | reverse complement strand
GGCGAGCATCGGCCTGAGGTTCCGGAGCGGCGACTACGCTTCACTCATGCCGGCGACGGTGATCGTGGGCGCGCAGTGGGGCGACGAGGGCAAAGGCAAGATCGTCGACCTGCTCGCGGAGCGGTCCGACGTCGTCTGCCGCTATCAGGGCGGCCCGAACGCGGGCCACACCATCGTCTCGGGCGGGGAGACCTTCAAGCTCCACCACGTCCCGTCCGGGATCCTGTACGAGGGCAAGATCTCCGTCATCGGAGCAGGATGCGTCGTCGACCCGCAGCTCCTGGTCGAGGAGATCGACGCCCTCGAGGCGCGGGGCATCTCCACCGAAGGGCTGCGCCTCTCCGGCAACGCGCACCTGATCATGCCGTGGCACGTCGCGATCGACTCGGCGAGCGAGCGGCGCCTCGGCCGGCTTCAGATCGGGACGACGCGGCGCGGGATCGGACCTGCCTACGCCGACAAGGCTGCGCGGCTCGGCATCCGCGTGCAGGACGTCCTCGACCCGAAGATCCTCCGCCAGAAAATCGAGGTCGCGCTCGTAGAGAAGAACGTCTGGCTCGAGCGCGTCTACGGTGTCGAGCCGCTCGAGCTCGAGGAGCTGGCCGAGCGCCTGGAGGCATACGCGCAGCGGCTGCGCCCATACGTCGCAGACACGTCACTGCTCGTCGACCGCGCACTGCACGAAGGCCGCGACGTGCTGCTCGAGGGCGGGCAGGGAACCCTGCTCGACCTCGACCACGGCACGTATCCCTTCGTGACGTCGTCGAGCACTGTCGCGGCAAACGCCGCAACGGGCGTCGGCATCGGGCCGAACCGGATCGACCACGTGATCGGCGTTGCAAAGGCTTATGTGACGCGAGTGGGCGAAGGGCCCTTCCCGACGGAGATCGAAGGGCCCGACCAGGAGCGCGTCCGCGAGCTCGGCGGCGAGTTCGGCACGGTCACGGGCCGCGTCCGCCGCTGCGGCTGGCTCGACCTGGTCGCGCTGCGCTACGCGGTGCGCCTGAACGGCATCACGTCGCTCGCGCTGACGAAGCTCGACGTCCTCTCGTCTTTTGCGGAGGTGCCCATCTGCGTCGCGTACCGCCTGCGCGACGGCAGCGAGACGTACGAGTTCCCGGCGCACCAGAGCGACTTCCACCACTGCACGCCGATCTACGAGACGTTGCCGGGCTGGAACGCGGCAATCGACGACGGCTTGCCGGACGCCGCGCGCGCGTACGTCGAGTTCGTCGAGCAGGCGCTCGGCGTCGAGATCTCACTCGTGGGCACCGGCGCCGACCGCGAGCGAGTCGTCGCGCTGCGCTAACGCAGCGGCAACTCGTAGAGCAGCCGGCACTGGCCCTGCCGTGGCGCGTCGCCCTCGACGCGCGTGAAGCCGTTCGCTTCGTAGAGCCGCTGCGCGGCGACCATCCGCTCGCTCGTGTCCAGACGCACCGTGCGCGCGCCTTGCTCGCGCGCCCAGTCGAGCGCCGTTGCAAGGAGGCGCTTCCCCAGGCCCTGCCCACGCGCGTCCGGACGCAGATACATGCGCTTCAGCTCGGCGGCACCGTCGCCGAGCTCGCGCATCGCGACGCTGCCGACGACGCGGTCGCCGTCGACGGCGACCCAAAGCGCCGCGTAGGTCCCGGACGGATCCTCGAGGTCAGGGTCGAGGGTCGGATCCGGGTCGAACCCGAACTCGCGCAGAGTCTCGGAGACGAGCGCGCGAAAGTCGCCCGCGTAACGCGGCTCGAAGGGGACGATGTCGGCTAGGGAGCGGTTCGTGTCTCGATTAAATACTCGTAGAGCGCCCGGTAGCCGTTGACCGCAGCCGCGACGTCGCCGGGCGAGACGGCGTCGGGATCGTCCCGAAGCAGCTGCGTGATCTCGCGCGCGGCCAGAAACTCCGCCACGACTTCGCGATCGTCGCCTTCGCGCGCGACGGGATCTTCGACGGCGTAACCGCGCCCTACGAGCATCTGCTCGACCAGCAGGTCGAGCTCGGGCAGAACGTCACGCGGAGAGTCCTCGAGCTCTTCTTCGAGCGACTGCCAGCGGCTCTCCCACTCGTGCCGGTCGAGTCCGGGTTCGAGCATCGCCTCGTACCTTCGCCGTGCGACGCTGCTTCTAAACTCGCCGTGTGAGGCTGCTGCTGGTCGGGTCCGGTGGGCGCGAGCACGCCCTCGCCTGGAAGCTCAGCCAGGCGGCGTCGCTTGGGGACCTTCACGCGGCCCCCGGCAATCCCGGCATTGCGGCGCTTGGACGGTGCCACCCTGTGCGGGCGGAGGACGGAGAGGGCCTACTCGGGCTGGTGAGCTCGCTCGAGACCGACCTCGTCGTCGTCGGGCCCGAGGCGCCGCTCGTCGCCGGCGTCGCGGACGAGCTGCGTCATCTCGGCGTCGCCGTGTTCGGGCCGAGCGCGGAGGCGGCCCGCATCGAGGGCTCGAAGTCGTTCGCGAAGGATGTGATGCGCGCCGCCGGCGTTCCGACAGCGGAGAAGCTCGCCGTCGCCCGGCCGCCCTGCGTGATCAAGGCCGACGGCCTGGCGGCGGGCAAAGGCGTCTTCGTCTGTCACGACCAGATCGAGCTGGACGCCGCCCTGCGCGCAGCGACCGAGCTCGGCGACGACGTCGTGATCGAGGAGCTGCTGGAGGGCGAAGAGGTCTCCGTCTTCGCGCTCTGCGACGGCGCACGCGCTGTGCCGCTGCCCGCAGTGCAGGACTTCAAGCGCATCGGTGACGGCGACGCGGGCCCGAACACCGGCGGCATGGGCTCGTACTCTCCGGTTCCCGGAGATGTCGAAGCGCTCGTCGAGACGATCCACCAACCCGTCCTCGACGAGCTCGCCGCGCGTAGCGCGCCCTTCGTGGGCGTTCTCTTCGCCGGTGTGATGGTCACGGACGACGGCCCGCGTGTGCTCGAGTTCAACTGCCGCTTCGGCGATCCCGAGACGCAGTCGCTGCTTCCGCGCATCGACGCGGACCTGCTGGAGGCGCTCGCAGCGGCGGCGCACGGCGATCTCTCGGCTACGACGGTGAACGTCGCGGAGACCGCCGCGGTGACGGTCGTCCTCGCCGCGGGGAGCTATCCGGCGGCAGGAGACGTCGGCTCCACGATCGACGGCATCGCCGAGGCGGAGGCGACCGGAGCGCTCGTCTTCCATGCCGGAACCGCGTTGCGCGGCGATCGGCTGGTGACGAACGGCGGCCGAATCCTCAATGTCACCGCGACAGGGCCGGACGTCGCGGCAGCGCGCGAGCGCGCCTACGAGGCGTGCGACTTGATCTCGTTCGACGGGATGCGCTACCGGCGCGACATCGCGGCGGTCGCACATGTCTGAGCCGCTCGTCGGCATCCTCGTCGGCTCGGAGTCGGACCGCGAGCGCATGCAGGACGCGCTCGACGAGCTGACCGCCCGCGGCATCGCGCATGAGTTCGAGGTGCGCTCCGCGCACCGTCAGCCGGACGCCGTCGCCGAGTACGGCCGCACCGCACGCGAGCGCGGCCTCCGCGTGCTGATCGCCGGCGCCGGGCTCGCAGCTGCGCTGCCCGGCGTGCTCGCGGCACACACCGATCTACCGGTGATCGGCGTGCCGCTGCGCTCGTCGAAGAGCGTCCTCGACGGCCTCGACGCGCTGCTTTCGATCGTGCAGATGCCGCCGGGCGTTCCAGTCGCATGCGTCGGCGTCGACAACGCCAGGAATGCGGCCGTGCTCGCCGCCAGAATCCTCGGGCCGTCCGCCTGACCCCTCTCTAGAATCGCAGCAGTGATCGCGCGCTACGCCCGCCCGGCCATGGCCCGCATCTGGTCGGACGAGAGCAGGCTCGCGCGCTGGCTCGAGGTCGAGCTCGCCGCACTCGACGCGTGGGCCGAGGTCGGCACCATCCCGGCGGCCGACGCCGCGGACATCCGCGCGCGGGCAGTTGCCCCGACGCCGCAGCGCGTGGCCGAGATCGAGCGCGTCACCGATCACGACGTCGCTGCGTTCGTCGACGCGACGGCTGAGCAGCTCGGGCCCGCCGGCCGCTGGCTGCATTACGGGTTGACGTCGTCGGACGTCGTCGACACGGCCCTGTCGCTGCAGATCCAGGAAGCCGGGCAACTGATCGTGACGGGCCTCGACGACGCGCTCGAGGTCGTCGTCGCATGCGCTCTCGAGCACCGCCACACGATCTGCATCGGACGGTCTCACGGCATCCACGCCGAGCCGACGACGTTCGGCTGGAAGCTCGCGGGCTGGGCGTTCGAGCTCGACCGTGCGCGCGGGCGC
Organism: Gaiellaceae bacterium; assembly: GCA_045806365.1. GTDB lineage: Bacteria > Actinomycetota > Thermoleophilia > Gaiellales > Gaiellaceae > 3-1-20CM-4-69-9. The sequence continues at coordinate 6,131 of JBJMJL010000024.1, read as the reverse complement.
GTCGTGCGCTCGCTCGAGGCCAACCGCGTCGGCCAGCTGTCGGGGACGGTGGGGACGTATGCGCAGCTCGAGCCCGAGGTCGAGCGGATCGCCTGCGAGCGGCTCGGCCTCGAGCCCGATCCCTTGTCGACGCAAGTGATTGCACGCGACCGGCACGCCGAGCTCCTCGCGGCGCTCGCGCTGGCGGCGACGTCGCTGGAGCGCTTCGCGACAGAGATCAGGCACCTCGCGCGTACCGAGGTGCGCGAGGTGGAGGAGCCGTTCGCCAGCGGGATGAAGGGCTCGTCCGCGATGCCGCACAAACGCAACCCGAAGGTCGCGGAGCGCATCTGCGGGCTCGCGCGCGTCGTTCGCGCCCACGCACTGGTCGCTCTCGAGAACGTCCCGCTTTGGCATGAGCGCGACATCTCGCACTCGTCCGCCGAGCGCATCGTCATCCCGGACTCGTTCCTCGCGCTCGACTACATGCTCGACCGCTTCCGGTGGATCGTTGCCGGGCTCGTCGTCTATCCCGAGCGCATGCAGCGCAACCTCGAGGCCAGCCACGGCCTCTTCTTCAGCCATCGCCTGCTGCTTGCGCTCGTCGAGGCCGGCATGCCACGTGACGACGCGTACCGCGCCGTCCAGGCGCACAGCATGCGTGCGTGGGAGGAGGAGACTGATTTCTCCGAGCTCGTCCGGCACGACGCCGCGCTCGCATCGCGCGTCGAGCTCGACTCGGTCTTCGACCTCGACGCGACCGTCCGACACGTCGACGCCGTGTTCGACCGCCTGCACGCCCTCGTCCGAAAGGAGCAACCAGTCCATGCCTGAAGCCGCCCTACACGTCGGTAGCGGCAAGGTTCGCGAGCTGTACGCGTTGGACGACGACCGCCTCTTGCTCGTGGCCAGCGACCGCATCTCGACGTTCGACGTCGTCCTTCCCACCGAGATCCCGGACAAAGGCCGCGTACTCACGGGCCTCTCGGCCTTCTGGTTCGCGCGCACGCGCGCGATCTGCGACAACCATCTGCTCGCGCTGCGCGCCGACGGACGGTCGACCGAATGCCGCCGTCTGGAGATGCTGCCGATCGAGTGCGTCGTGCGCGGCTACCTCTCCGGCTCGGGCTGGAAGGACTATCTGGCGACAGGCGCGGTCTGCGGCCACGCCCTTCCACCGGGCCTGACCGAGTCGGCGGAGCTCCCGCAGCCGATCTTCACGCCGGCGACGAAGGCCGCGACCGGGCACGACGAGAACATCGACCGCGACGCCGCAGAGGAGCTCGTCGGTGCCGAGCTCTTCGCGGAAGCCGAGCGCACGTCGCTCGCGCTGTACCGGTTCGCGGCCGGCTGGGCGCGCGCACGGGCGATCGTCATCGCCGACACGAAGTTCGAGTTCGGCCTCGGAGACGACGGCCGGCTCGTGCTCGGCGATGAGGCGCTGACGCCGGACTCGTCGCGGTTCTGGCCGGCGAGCGAATATCGCGCGGGCGGCCCACAGCCGTCCTTCGACAAGCAGTACGCCCGCGATTACTGCGAGTCGCTCGGCTGGGACAAGACCGCTCCCGGCCCTGAGCTTCCGGACGACGTCGTCGCCGGCACCCGCGCCCGCTACGTCGAGGCGTTCGAGCGGCTGACCGAGATCGAGTTCGAGGCCTACATGGCCGATCCCGAGGTCGTGCTGCGATGAGAGCAACCGTTCTGGTCCGCCCGAAGCACGGCATTCTCGATCCGCAGGGCGAGGCCGTCGAGTCGTCGCTGCGCCGACTCGGCTTCGCCGTCGGCGAAGCGCGGATCGGCCGCGTGGTCGATCTCGACGTCGACGCGACCGACGCGGCGGCGGCGCGCGCTGCGGTGGAGCGCATGTGCGAGCAACTGCTCGCGAATCCACTGATCGAAAGCTACGAGATCGAGTTGCAGGAGGCGCCGGCGTGACGAGCCCGCAGCCGCGCATCGGCGTGCTGCGCTTCCCGGGGGCGTGCGACGACCGGGACGCGCTCTGGGCGCTCGCCGCGCTCGACGCAGACGCGACATTCGTCTGGCACACCGAAACCGAGCTGCCGGATCTCGACGCAGTCGTTCTCCCCGGCGGTTTCTCCTACGGCGACTACCTGCGCTGCGGCGCGATCGCGCGATTTGCGCCGGCGATGGAAGCAGTGATGGAGTTCGCCGCCGCGGGCGGCCTCGTGCTCGGGATCTGCAACGGCTTCCAGATCCTCTGCGAGGCCGGCCTGCTTCCCGGCGTCCTCCGTCGCAACGAGTCGCTGTCGTTCGTGTGCCGCGACGTGCCGCTGATCGTCGAGCGAACCGACACGCCCTTTACATCGCGCTGCGAAGAGCAACAGGTGCTGACGATTCCCGTCAAGCACGGGGAGGGGAATTGGTACGCCGACGATGAGCTGTATGGGCAGCTCGAGGCACGCCGCCAGATCGTCTTGCGCTATGGCGAGGCGGTCAACGGGTCTCGAAATGACGTGGCGGGCATCGTCAACGAGCGCGGCAACGTGATGGGCTTGATGCCGCACCCCGAACACGCGGTCGACTCGCTGCTCGGCTCGGCCGACGGAGCCGTGATCCTTTCCTCGCTCGTCGAGTCGGCCCGCGATCACGTGCTGCAAACCGTCTAAGCGTCACCACCCAACAAGGCCTCCGCCAGCCCGGGATGCTCCGCGAGTGCGGCGCGCAGCCGCTCGAGGTCGCGCAGCTTGAGCGTCACCGGGCCACGGCGCGCCGTGCCGTCGGTTGTGTACGCGAAACGCACGAGCCGTTCGCCCTTGTCGGTCTCGAGCAGCTGCACGAGGGAGGCGAAGCGCTTGTCGCCGGCGCGCTGCTGCAACGTCAGCTGCTCGACCGGGTGCGCCGCCCCCCACGGTGTCGCGATTGCTCTGGGTCGTGATGTCTTCGTCGCCATCTCAGGCAACGTAGCGGTGAGAACGTCGCGCCTGTGCGACGAGCCCGTGCCTAAAGTGTGACGACGTGCTTCCTGCGACGGTGCGAACCGGTGGCTGCCTCTGCGGCGCGATCCGCTACAGCGTCCGCGGCGAGCCGCTGCACGTCGGACGCTGCCACTGCGCGGATTGCCGCAAGGAGTCGGGAAGTGCCTTCACGGTGTACGCGCAGTGGCCGCGCGGTGCGTTCGAGCTCGAGGGTGACCTGGCGACGCACGACGGCCGAAGCTTCTGCGCACGCTGCGGCTCGCGGCTGCTGTGCCTGCAGGACGACCTCGTCGAGATCCGCCTCGGCTCGTTGGACGACGCGCCGTTCGGGCTGCAGCCGGAGGCCGAGATCTGGGTGAAGCGGCGTGAGCCGTGGCTGCACGCGCTCGAGGGCGCGTCGCAGCATCGGGAGAATCGCGCCTAGCGGACGTGCCGCTGCGGCGTCTATGCCCCGAGCTAGCGCGAGGAGCGGTCGATGAGCTCGACGCGGTACTGATCGGGATCGCGGACGAAGCAGATGAGCGACCCGCCCTCGCGAACGCTGTACGGCTCGCGCTCGGGCTCGATGCCCTGCGCCTTCAGGTCGTCGAGCGTCTGCGCGAGATCGTCAACGCCGACCGCGATGTGACCGTACGCGTCGCCGAGCTCGTACGTGCGTCCGTCGTGGTTGAGCGTCAGCTCGAGCACGTTCTCGTGCTCGCCCATCGAGAAGAAGTAGTTCGTCGCCTCCCGCTCGCCGTTTCGCACGATGTCCATGTCGCGGCTGAACGTGAAGCCGAGCGCCTCGTAGAACGCCCGACTCTTGTCGGGATCCGTGATGCGGAGCATCGTGTGAAGGTATTCGGGCACGGCGGGAATCCTACGCGCTTTGGCTTTGGGCTATCCATTAGACCTTGCTACTCTCCGGCGCGTGGAGCTGGAGTCCGGCCTCGAGTCGTTCGAGTCCGCGGAGTACGCGGCCGAATGGGTCGACGACGACGTGCTCGCCGACCTCCTGGAGCTGCCGCGCCGGCTCTCGGCGGCGCTCGTCGAGGACGCGGGGATCGACGTCGAGCACGTGCTCGACGTCGGCTCGGGTCACGGCCCCTACCTCGCCCTGTTTCTGCGCGCGTTTCCGGACGCCAGCGGAACCTGGACGGACTCGTCCGAGGCCATGCGCGACCTGGCACGCGAGCCGCTGGGCACGTTCGGCGACCGCATCCGGTACGTCCTGGCCGACGCCGAGCGCCTCGACCAAGCCGAGCTCGAACCGGCGGACGTCGTCCTGACGTCGCGCGTCTTCCATCACTTCTCGCCGGAATCGCTGCAGCGCACGTACCGCGCGGTGCACGAGCTGACGAAACCCGGCGGCTTCTTCTTCAACCTCGACCACATCGGCCCGGCGCCGGGGTGGGAAGCGCGTTACCGCAGAATCCGGCCACGGTTCGTCGGGAAGCGGCAGCGCGCGCTGAAGCCACACCGGCACGACTTCCCGCTGCGCCCGATCCGCGAGCACCTGACCTGGCTCGAGGACGCCGGCTTCGAGGCGCCGGACGTGCCGTGGCGGACGCTCTACACGGCGCTCATCGCGGCGAGACGTCCAGGCTAGCGACGGCCGCGCGGCGCGCCGGCAGCGCCAGCGCGAGGTAGAGCAGGAGGAGGCCGATCGGGACGACCCGGAACATCGTCGGAATCCCCCACACTCCCGCGACGACGCCGCCGACGACCGGCAGCACGATCTTGCCGAGGTCGAGCCCCGCGTAGAGCAGGGCCGAGATCAGCCCGTGTCGGCGGTCGTCCTCGGCGACCGCGTCGAATGCATCCGCCGATCCAGTCACACGGAGGAGGCCGCGCGAGAGGCCGGCGAGCGCGAACAGCGGGATCTGCAGGACAAACGATCCGACCACGGAGGGGATCAGGCAGAGAACCAACGTCCCGAGGCCGACGAGCGGAAGCGTGAACACCGACGCGCTGACGCGTGAGAACAACGGCCCGGAGCCGAAGCGCGACGTCCCCGACGACCAGGAGCGCACGCTCGAAAGGACGCCAACCTGCGTGATCGACAGCCCGGCGGCAAGCGCGAGCAGCGGATGGAAGGTCTGCGTCAGCGCGTTGAGGCCGTTGATGAAGAACATCACGAGGACGCCGGTCCAGACCGCCAGCGGCAGGCTGAACAACAGGCGCCACGCCGGGGCGTCGCTCTTCTCCGGGGCAGGTGGAGCGGCCGCCAGCGCCTTCGACAGCCGCACCCGGCGCACCATCAGCAGCGCCGCGAGCAGCGGGGTTGCCGCCAGGACGTAGAACGTCGCAGGGAGGCCGATGGCGTCGGCTGCGACGCCGCCGAGCGCTCCCCCCGCCATGCTGCCGAGCGCCGTCGCGCCGGCGAACCAGCCGATCGCCGCCGCGCGCGACGCCCCTTCGGGCGGACGTCCCACGAGCAGCGCCAGCTGCGCCGTCGTCGCCGTCGCCCAGCCCAGGCCGTTGAGGGCGAGCACGACGGCGAGCTCGCCGGCGCTGTCTCCGAGCGGGACCAATGCATACGACGCCGCGCACACTCCCGCTCCCACCAGCAGCAAGCGCTCGCCGCGCGCCGGCGTGTACGCGAGGCCGACGGGCAGCCGCGTCGCGAGCGCCGCGATGCCGTAGACACTGACGATCGCGCCGATCGTCGCGGTGCCGAGATGAGCCTCGTGCGACAGAAAGACCGGCACGAGCACCGACAGCGCGCTGTTGCCGGCGATGAGGAGGAAGACGGAGGCGTAGACCGGTGCCGCTGCGCGCAGCGGGCGCCGGCGCGATTCCGCGCTACTCACTCGCAGGTATGAGCGAGCAGGCGTCCTCGGGGAAGGTGATCGTCACCTCCGTCGGCGGCTGGATCGAAATCGACGGATTGCAACGCGCACGGATCTCGCGCGAGCCCACGGAGATGACGTGGTCGACGGACTCGCCGAGGAACGCGCGAGCTTCGACCCGACCACGCCAGCGGTTCGGCGCGGCTCCGTTCGCAGCGCCGGCGGCGATCGCGAGGTGCTCGGGGCGCGCGGAGACGACCACACGCGAGCCGACGGCGAAGTCGCTGTCGGAGCGAACGCGGAGGTCTCCGTCGTCCGTCCGCACGACGTAGACGCCGTCCTCGCGGGTCTGGACGACGCCGTCGAGGAAGTTGGAGGTGCCGATGAAGTCGGCAACGAAGCGCGATCTGGGCGACTCGTAGATCTCGCGCGGGCGGCCCACCTG
>JBJMJL010000023.1:0-31262 GCA_045806365.1 Gaiellaceae bacterium | reverse complement strand
AGTTACTGGAATCTCGTCATGCCGTACGCGCTCGCGTCGGGGATCTTCCCGGCGGACGGCGCGCGCGCGAGAGGCGTGCTCCGCTACCTCGGCGCCCACGGCTCGCGGCTGCTCGGTCTCGTCCGCGCGGGCGCGTACACGATCTACGGCCTGTCCGGCTCGACGAAGTCGGGCACCGATCAGGTCTACGGGCTCAACCTCGCGCGGTTCCTCGCCGACAACGACCGGCCCGACCTGCTCGTGCTCAGCCTCTACGGCCAGCTCGCCGCCGGCATGACGCACGGCACGTTCGTCTCGGGAGAGGCCGCGACCGTCTCGCCGCTTCGCGGCGCGTACTACCGAGCGATGTTCCGGCCGCCGAACTCGGCGACGAACTCCGCGTTCCTCGAGACGCTCAGGCTGATGCTCGTCCACGAGGTGCGCGGGCCGAGCGGCGCCGCACGCGGCCTCGAACTCGCGTTCGCGACGCCCCGCTCCTGGCTGCAGACGGGAAAGCAGATCGCCGTGCGCGACGCGCCGACGAGCTTCGGCCGGCTCTCCTACACCGTCACGGCGAAGGCGGGCGTGATCGACGCGTGGGTCGAGGTTCCCGAATCCGGCTCGCTGCAGACGCTGAAGCTTCGCCTGCGCCTGCCGCGCGGCCTGCGGCTCGCGCACGTGGACGTCGAGGGGCAGTCGTCGTCGCGATTCGACGCAAAGACGGGAACGATCGACCTCACCGGCTTGACCGGCAACGTGTTCGTCGAGGCCGGCTACACGCGTTGACGCGCTAGCTGCGCCCGATCGCCCGCGGCACCTCCGTGGGCGCCTCGGGCTCGACGTCGACCTGCACGGGAACCTTCGCGCCCTCCTCCCATTTCTCGAACTCGATCCGCTCGCCGAAGAACTCCCAGACGGCGCGGAGGACGGCGAGCAGCGGCAGCGCGACGAAGATCCCCGGCAGTCCGTAGATCTCGCCGCCGGCGAGCAGACCGAAGATGACGAGCAGCGGGTGCAGCCGCAGCGCCGAGCCCATGACGTTCGGGACGACGACGTGTCCTTCGATCTGGTGGATGAAGAGGAAGAGCGCCGCGACCCAGATCGCCGACACCGGATGCACCGCGAGCGCGTACACCATCGGCGGTACCGCGCCGAGCCACGGGCCGAGGTACGGGATCAACTCCGTGAACGCGACCCAGAGGCCGAACAGGAGCGCATAGGTGTCGGCGCCGGGCACGAGTCCGGTGACGCCGAGCACCCACATCCCGACGCCGGCGCTCGTGCCGATGATCAGCGACAGCAGCACCTGCCCCTTGACGTACGAGACGAGCGAGTGCTCGACACGCCACATGAGCGGTCGCGTCCCGGGTCGCGGCGGGAAGCGCCTGTCGATCACGCGCGCGAGGCGCTGCATGTCCAGCAGCATGTAGATCGACACCACGATGATCAGCACCGTCGAGAAGAGCAGCGACACGATCGAGACCGCCGCTCCCTCGGCCCATTTGATCGCCTTCGACGAGTAGCGCGAGACGTCCTTCGAGCCGGCGTTGTTCAGGAACTCGAGCCCCGGCTTTTGCACCTTCACGCGCTCCAGGTGGTGCGTGTTCAACCAGGCCTGGAAACGGATGACGTCGCGCTCCGCCTGCGTCCGCGGAGGCTGTCCGCGCGTCGCCGTAAAGTAGTTGTCGACCCGCGTCGAGGCCGACTTGGTCTGGTCGACGACGACGGTCGCGAGCGCGATGCCGGCAAGGACAACCAGAGCGGCAAAGGTCAAGTAGACGAGAGCAACAGCAAAACCGCGCGGGATCCACGCTCGCCCGAGGCCGCGGACGACCGGGTTCAGCAGCAGCGCGATCAGCCCCGCGACGATGAAGAGGAAGACGACGTGACGCACTGCGCCGGCGATCGACCACGCAACGATCAGCACGAGCGGCAGCCCCACGAGCTGAATCCACCGCGGGACAACCAGCCTCGTCGTCCCTCCAGGGTCCATGGCGACGATCGTACCGCGGTGCCACGCCGCCCTCCGGCCGCCGCCTGGGACTGGTCCTTCGTGGAGGACGGAGCGCTGGCGGTCGAGCGTCACGAACTATCGACGGATCTCGAGCCACCGCCTCGATTGCGGCTGTTACAAGCTAAGGTGCGCCACGATTTGAACGACTCGACTTCGTTCGTTACGGTCCCGCGCATGCCGCGGAGAAGGACGGCGACGAAGCGGCGCCCGACCCGCGCGCAGCGCGAGGCTCAGCGGCGTCGCGGTGTGCGCCGGGTCCGGCGCCGTCAGCACCGGCTTCGGCGCTTCGCGCTGCTGTCGCTCGTCGCCGTCGTCGCGGTGGTGACGCTCGCGCTGACGGCATTCGACGGCTCGTCCACGCAACGTGTCTCCGCGATCGCGCCCGCACCCGCCCAGCGGCTGCTTCCCGCCCGCAGCCCGGAGCCTCAGGTGATCGCGAAGCTGGGGGATCTGCGACTGCAGCTTCCGGTCTCCCCGAGTCGCGTCACGGCGATCGGCTTCCACGCAGCGGGCGACGGCTCGCGCGCGCTGCAGCCGGTCGGCCGCCAGGCGAACGAGGGGCTCCTCGCGCGGCTCGGCCACAAGCTCTTCGGCGGCGGCGCGCAGGGACCCGCCTGGTACCAGATCTCCGGCGGCGAAGGCCCGCACACGAGCGGCCTCGACGTCGGCGCGCACGCTGGCACCGCGGTGTACGCGCCTGTCGACGGGCGCGTCGTCGGCGTCACGCCGTACATCGTGGACGGCCGCAAGTACGGCGACCGCATCGACGTCCAGCCCGCGCTGGATCCGTCGGTCGTCGTATCGTTGACGCACGTCGAGGCGCTCACGCCGCTCGTCGTCGGCGCGGCCGTGACGGCGTCCCAGACGCGCCTCGCAACCGTGAAGGACTTGAGCGGCGTCGAGGAGCAGGCGCTCGCGCGGTATACCAACGACGCAGGCAACCACGTGGCGCTCGAGGTCTTGCCGGCGGCAGGCGCGCTCCAGTAGTTGAAGATCCTTTTCCTCGCTGACGTTGTCGGGACGCCCGGCAGGCAGGCGGTCGTGGACCGTCTGCCGTCGCTGCGCGCGGAGCTCGACGTCGACTTCTGCATCGTCAACGGCGAGAACCTCGCGGACGGCGTCGGGATCACGCCCAAACTGGCCGACCGGATGCTCGCGTCCGGCGCCGACGCGATCACGCTCGGCAACCACACGTGGCGCCGGATGGAGATCGTCCCGTACCTGAACGGCACCGACCGCGTCGCGCGGCCGGCGAATCTCACGTCGACGGCACCCGGCAAGGGACTCGTCTACGCCGTGGGGCGGAACGACACGCGCGTCGCGGTGATCAACGTCATGGGCTCGTTGTTCATGGACACGCCGGTGAGCATGTGGGAGGTCGTCGACGAGCTCGTCGAGGAGGCGCGGCGGCATACGCCGGTCGTGTGGGTAGACGTGCACGCCGAGGCAACGAGCGAGAAGGTCGCGCTCGCGCAATGGCTCGACGGGAAGGTCACGGCGGTCGTCGGAACGCACACGCACGTGCAGACGAACGACGCCCGCGTCTTGCCGGGCGGTACGGCCGCGCTCAGCGACGCCGGGATGACGGGGCCGCACAACAGCGTGATCGGGGTGCAGAGCGAGCTCGCGATCAAGCGGATGCGCACGGGACTCCCGGTCCGGTTCGAGACGGCGGCCGGCGACGTTCGGCTGGAGGGCGCGCTCGTCGAATGCAACGGCGCCGGCCGCGCGTCGTCCTGCGCCACGGTCCGCGTGCAGGTCGCTTGACGCGCTTCCGGCCGAAGTGCGAGCACTTCGGCCGAGTAGACCGTCAGGCGCGCTTCGCGCGCGTGACCTTGGCTCTTGTAGGCGCGCTTCTTCGCAGATGAGTGGTCGCCGGCGCGGCAAAGCCGCGCCTTGGTCGGACCGGCAACCACCGTTAGCCTCCTTTAGTCGTGGCGCATCCCGAGCTCGCTACTGAACAGGCTTACGTCGACTACGCCTACGACTGCGTCGAACGCATCAAGCGGCAGCTCGCGCGACTCGGCGAGGCAGTGGACGCACCCGAGTACCAGGCAGGGTGGTTCGAGGAGTACGCGCGGAGCCGGCTCGCGACCTTCGCGGACGTCGATCGCGGGCTCTGCTTCGGCAAGCTCGACGTCGACGGCGTGGCTGCATCGCTCTACGTCGGCCGGCGGTGGGTGCACGAGGACGACGCGCCGGTCGTCGTGAACTGGCAGGCGCCGGCCGCGCGTCCGTTCTACACCGCGACCGTCGCGGAGCCGCAGGGCGTCACGTTACGACGGCGGTTTCGCGTCGAGGGACGACGGTTGCTCGACCTCTACGACGAGCCGCTCGACGGATCGGCCGCAGACGTGGTGCACGGCGTCGCGGACATCCTGCTCGAGGAGCTCGAGCGCAGCCGCGACGAGCACATGCGCGACATCGTCGCGACGATCCAGGCGGACCAGTTCGCGCTGATCACACGCGAGCCGGAGGGCGTCTTCGTCGTCCAGGGCGGGCCGGGCACGGGCAAGACGGCGGTCGGCCTCCACCGCGCGTCGTGGCTGCTCTACACCTACCGCCGGGAGCTCGAACGCTCCGGCGTCCTCGTCGTCGGGCCGAATCCGGTGTTCATGGACTACATCTCGCACGTGTTGCCGACGCTCGGCGAGGAGCGCGTCGAGCAGCGGGCGATCGACGAGCTCGCCGGGATCGAGCCGACGCGGCGCGAGAAGCCCGAGCTCGCGCGGCGCAAGTCCGACGTCGGCATCGCGGAGCGGCTCGCGGAGGCCGTGCATGCGCTGCCCTCGCCGCCGGACAAGCTCGTGGGCATCCGCGTCGACGGCGCGTTCCTGTACCTGGAGCCGCCCGACGTCGCGGCCCTGATCGAGGAGGCGAAGGCGGCCGGCGGCTCTCACGCCGAGCGGCGCGAACGCTTCCGCATGCTCGCCGCGCGGCGACTCTACGAGCAGTACGGGCGCAAGCTCGACGACCTCGCGTTCCGGTCGTTCGACGAGCTCGAGCGTGCGCTGCGCACGTTCCTCGCCAAGCTCGTCGACAGCGCGTGGCCGCGCGTCAAGGCGGAGCAGCTCGTCCGCCGCGTGCTCGCCGAGGAGAAGCTGGGCGGCCGTGGCTGGAGCGACGCAGACCTGCCGCTCATCGACGAGGCGCGCGCCCTCCTCGACGGGCCGCCCCAGCAGCACGGGCACGTGATCGTCGACGAGGCGCAGGATCTGACGCCGATGCAGCTCCGCATGCTCGCGCGGAGGAGCGCCGGTGCGATGACGATCCTCGGCGACATCGCCCAGGCGGCCGGCCCCGTCGAGTACCACCGCTGGGAAGACCTCTTGCCGCACCTCGCCGACGGGCGCGAGGTGTCGGTGGCGGAGCTGCGGCTGGCTTACCGCGTCCCGCGCCAGGTGATGGAGCTGGCGCTGCCGCTGCTGCCGCTGATCGCGCCCGACGTCGCGGCTCCGATCGCGTACCGCGACGGCGACGAGCCGCCGCGGTTCGTGCAGGTGCCCGCCGCGGAGGTCGTCACGGCGGCCGTGCGCGAGGCCTCGGCCGAGGCCGCGCGCGACGGACGTGCGGCGCTGATCGCGCCGGCGAAGCTCCTCCCGGGCCTGCCGGCAGAGGCCGACGCCGCATTCGACGAGCTCGCCACGCCGTTCACGGCGCTGACGCCGCGCGCGGCGAAAGGCCTCGAGTTCGATCGCGTCGTCCTCGTGGAGCCGGCGGCGATCGCCGCCGAGGGCGCCGAGCGTATCGAGGGCCTGCGCGCGCTCTACGTCGCGCTCACGCGGGCGACGAAGACGCTCGTGGTCGTGCATGCCAAACCGCTTCCGCCCGAGCTCGCTCCAGCGTCCGGACGGGACATGGCTGGGGTCTGACCCCAGCCATGTCCGCGGTGGCGATCTATCCCGGAGCCGGCGTTTGATCAGCTGAGCAGGCACTTCTCGCGAAGGACATGTCCGGGGTCTGACCCCAGACATGGCTCAACCGGTCGCTTCAGGTGTGACGAATGCGTGACGATTTGTCACCGGCACGGGCTCCGCAGCCTTGCGCGGCGGCTTCAGCAATGCGACGAGTAAGCCGAGCAGCACGAGGTCGCGCAGGAGCACGAGCCACGTCACTGCTTCGCTGAAGTGGAGGGCGTAGCTCCAGTAGTGCTTCGGGAACCACGCCTGCGTGAGCACGAGCGCGGCGGCATACAGCACCGCCACGCTCCACCGCCGCACGAGCGGGACGAGCGGGATCAGCCAGATCAGGAACTGCGGCGACAGCACCTTTCCGAGCGCGACGAACGCGACCACGGTCGCTGCCGAGTACCGCACGAGCTCCTGGCGCGAGCGGTCGCGACGCGCGAACGTGAACCAGATCCCGACCAGGACACCGAGCTGAACGACGCTCTGGAGGACGCCGACCGCGCTCGCGAAGCCGCCGCTGAGATTCTGGGACCCGCGGCTCGAGATCATCGTCGCGCCCGTGCCGAGCACGTGATGCCCGGCGACGATCAGGGCGGCGCCGATGCTCTCGATCTGCAGCGGCCGCGAGAGCTGGCGCGAGAAGCTCGTCCAGACGCCGTCGGGCGAGATCACGAGGAACGGCAGAACGACGGCGACGACGACGCCGATCGCGATACCGAGACAAACGAACGCTTCGCGCCTTCCGCGCGTCCGCCACACGTGCGCGACCGTCAGCGGCAGGAGCACGCCGGGCCAGAGCTTCGCAGCGACTCCTGCGCCGAGCAGCCCGTGCCCCAGCCGCAGGCGCCCGCACAGAATCGCCGCCATCGCTCCCGCCGTCAGCGCCGCCGGCCAGAGGTCGAACCTCGTCAGCACGACTGTCCCGAGCAGCAGCGGCGCGACGGCGACGAGACCCAAAGCTCCGGCTGCCGCAGCCGGCCCGAAGCCGAGCGACGCCACGGAAAACGCCAGCGCGACCAGGAGCGCGATGCCGCAGGCCGCCATCAGCGTCTCGAACGCGTGCGTGTAGGCCTCGTCGTGCATTTCGCTAACGAACACGGAAGGTGCAGCGAAGGCAGGCAGCGCCCCCGGCGGATACTCGACGGAGAAGTCGCGATACGGAGCGTGTCCGGCGACGATCGCGTCGCCGTAGCGCTCGTACACCGGCGTGTCCGTGATCTGCCCGCGCGAAAGCCACCCATGGTGAAGCGCGACCCACGCACCGATGAACACCGCGATCGCCACCGCCGCGATCGCGGCGATGCGGTAGTCAGCCGGTCGCGACCAGCTCTCGGACCGGCTGCTCAACGGGCTCGGCGCGGGGCTCGGGCGCCGCCGGCGCCAGGGTCGCATACGCAACGAAGGGGAAGAACCACGGGATGTAGAGATAGAACCAGTGTGTCAACACGAGCTGGAAGCCGAGCAGCAGCACACCGGTCAGAGCGGCGAGCTGCAGCGGCGTCTTTCGCTTCGGCACGTACGCGAAAGCGAAGACCGCTACGACGAGCAACGCCTCGAGGAAGCGCTGCAGGATGTGGAGGTCCGGCAAGCCGCGTGCGTGGTACTGGCGCCAGTCCCAGATCGAGAAGGGCGAATCGCGGCTGACCTGCCAGGACACCGTTCGCTCCCAGAACACGCGAACGGCGTGCCCGAGGTTCGGCTCGAGCAGGATGATCGAAAACGCCGCGAGCGTCGCGAGCGCGAAGCCGGCCGCCGCCCGCACGATCTGCGCGCGCGTCATCCGATAGGTGATCCACATCGGCGCGACGAGCAGCGCGGCGAACTTCGTCCAGCCCGCAAGCGCGGAGAAGATCCCGCGCGCCCACGGTGACGTGAGGAGCCAGAAGCCCCAGATGAGAAACGCCGGCAGCAGCGAGTCGTTCGTGTTCGCGCTCGATGCGTACTGCGTGAACGGGTACGCGGTCCACGCGAACGCGAGCGTCGCGGCGAGCAGCGGTCCGCCGAAGCGCAGCCCCACGAGCGCGAGCCCGAGGATGCAGAGCAGGTCGAACGCGATCGTGGTCGCATGCGCTGCGGGCAGCCTGTCCCACTTCCCGCTCCAGCCGAGCGCGAGATACGCGGGGATGTACGACTCGTAGGCGACCGGGCCGTACGTGTCGCCTCGCGGGTTCGCAGACTCGCAGCGCCCGTTCGTCTGGATGCGCTCGCGCGTCTCGCCGTTGGCATCCGACGGCCCGCAGGCCTTCAGGTCTTCCTCCACCGGCATGTGGCCGTACGGCCACTCGCCGTTGACGATGCGCTGCGCGCCGATGACGCCGGAGTAGCCGACGTCGATCACGCTCGAATTGCGGTGGTTGTACTCCGTCGCACGAAAGCCGGCGCCGAAGGCCGTGAGCGCGAGCAGCAGCCACACCGGCCACACCGTGCGTCCCGCAGTCGCGCGTCCCGTGAAGCCGATCCACAGCCCGCGGCCGAGCAGGTAGACGAGCGGCGGGTACGCGAGCGGCGCGCTGGCGAAGATGTTGCCGCGGTTGAAGAACCACAGCGACACGGAGAACGACAGCAACGCGACGAGGTCGAGCGTGCGCAGCGACAACGGCCGGCGCCAGTCGACGAGCCCCACCAGGAAGATCGCGCAGAACGCCAGCCACACGGGATAGCTGTTCAGCTTCTTGCCGCCGAACGCGCCGGGACTGCCGCGCGCCATCCCCCACGCGACCTGCGGGCCCGTCCAGGCCTCGGTCACGTGCGCCGTCGCGTCGTCGACGCGCCCGGTCGCGATCTCGCCGGCCTTGCCCCACCACACGTTGACCTGCCACGAGCGCGTGTCGGTGTTCCAGTCGGCGGCGGTCGAGCGGCCTTTCTTCGGATAGCGCGAAAGCCAGTCCTTCACCTTCGGGTAGACGAGGAAGATGTCGACGGCTTTGCCGGGCGTCAGGCGCTTCGGCTGCTCCGGCGGCGCAAGCGGCGTCTCGATGATGCGACCCTTCGCGTCGTAGACCGGGCCGATCGGATTGTCGGCCGCGTGAGCGGCCCCTGCCACCGCAAAGAAGAGCGCGAGTACGACGGCGGCGCGGCGCACCGAGTCAGCCTAGCGGCGCGTTTCGCGCCGCTACCGCGCGAAGCTCCAGAGCTTGTTGCCGACGAAGTTGAGCGGCGTCACGAGCACGATCGCGATTGCCTGCGCGAGGACCTTGTCCACGCCGAAGCCGACGAGCACCCGGAGGATGATCAGGTTCGCAACGAGCGCGACGACCGAGACGACGACGAAGCGCATTCCCTGATAGGCGAAGTGCCCGCGCTGGCCACGGAACGTCCAGTGACGGTTCCACCAGTAGTTGTTCGACACGGCGGCGCAGAAGGAAACGGCCGCGGCCCCGAGATAGTGGAGCCCCGCCCACTTCAGCAGCGCGGTGTAGACGGCGAGGTTGATGGCGTAGCCGCTCACGCCGACTGCGCAGAACTTCCCGAGCTGAACCCAGTTGTGCGGCGCGCGCAGCGCGCGGATGACCGCGTCCACTACGCGGCGTCGTCCGAGACGACCTCGAGCGTTCCGTCCGGCTCGATCAGCACGTGCTCGAGCATCGGGACGAGCGCGCGCAGTGACCGCGCGCGATCTCGGTAGAAGGCGAGCTGGTCCTTCCCGAGCATCACGATCGGCGAATCGACCGCGATCGACTTCTCGTCGATCACCGCGGCCGTCCACGGGAGAAACCGATGCTCGTCGTCGCGACACAGCACGTCGAACCCGACCGCGCGGTTGTGCAGCGGGTCGACGATCACGTCGACGGCACGGCCGATCCTGATGTCACGCGTTCTGACCGGGAGGCGAAGCAACTCGCCCGCAAGGCGTCTCTTCACGCCTGTATCGATTTCCTCTCAGCCTGCGCGAAAACCGCGTTCGCCACTGGGCGCCTCCAACTCGACCCTCACGTCGTCGACCCGCGCGCCGCTTGGCCCGCGGCGACACCAGGCTACCAATGCGTCCACATGCTCCGACTCGCCCTCGAACACCGCTTCGACGGTGCCGTCGACGTTGTTGCGCACCCAACCGTCGACGCCGTGCGACTGCGCACGCCGCCGTGTCGCGTAGCGGAAGCCGACGCCCTGAACGCGGCCGGTGATCGTCACGTGCGCACGCTTAAGAACGAGCGAATCCTTCGCGGCCGACGAGCGGCACGAAGCGGCAGGGCACCGAACGGGTCACCGTCGGCCCGTCGGCCTCCCGGACGACGCGCTCGAGCAACTGGTCGTGACGGCTGCCGATCGGAAGCACGAGACGACCGTTCGGCTCGAGCTGCTCGTAGAGCGTCGACGGCACGTTCGGCGCCGCAGCGGCGACGGCGATCGCCGCGAACGGCGCGTGCTCGGGATCGCCGAGCGTCCCGTCGCCGACGTGCGCGACGACACGGTCGCCGTAACCGGCGGCCTCGAGCGCGGCGTGCGCGCGCTCCGCGAGCTCCGGCAGGCGCTCGACCGTGTGCACCTCCCGTGCCAGCTCCGCCAGCACCGCCGCCTGATAGCCGGAGCCGGTGCCGACGTCGAGCACACGCTCGTCGCCGCGAAGCGCCATGAGCTCGCAGATCAGCCCCACCATCGCGGGCTGCGAGATCGTCTGCCCGCTGCCGATCGGGAGCGCGGCGTCGTCATACGCGCGCCGGCGCAGCTCCTCCGGCACGAACAGCTCGCGCGGCACGCGTTCCATTGCGCGGAGCACACGGTCGTCGCGGATGTCGCGATCGGCGAGTTGATGCTCGACCATTCGGCGACGTGCGTCGATCACGGCACGGGCGAGAGCACGCCGGCGAGCATCGCGTCCTTGACGTCCACGGTTCGCGGGGGCGGATCGATGCCGATCCCGAGCATCGGCACCTCGGAGTCCCCGGCGCCGAGGGATCCGTGGCTTCCGCCGCCCGAATGGTGCATCCCGGCCAGGTCTGCGAGCTCCCAGCCGGGCGCGGCGGAAACAAGCACCTCGCCCGCGCTCGGGTTGCGCAAGGCGGCCTCGACACGCTCGCGGCCGAGGGGATACGCGTCGAGGACGGCCGCGTCCTCGGCTCCGTCCTTGCGAGCGACGACCGCGCCGTCCTCGACGAAGAAGACCGCGTCCACGGCCTCGACGCCGTCGAGACTCGCGGCTGCGACACGCGGCTCGTCCGTGTAGATCATCCCGGCGCGGTTGGACGCGGTGACGATCGCCGGCGCATGCACGTGCTCCTCGAGTCGAACCGCGTCGCGCACGTTCGTCTGTCCGTGATCGGAGCACAGGAGCACCGAGTACCGCTCGAGGAACGGATCGAGCCCTCCGGCGGCGTCGACGAGCGCGCGGACGCTTCCGTCCGTCTTCACGAGTTGCTCGCGCACGCCGTCCGGACCGTGGACGTGCGACGCGAAGTCGAGATCGGAGAGGTAGTAGACGAGGAGGTCGAACCCGTCCCGCGTGACGAGCCAGCGGCCCGCCGCCGCGGCGTACTCGTCGACGCTGCCGCCGCCGCGGTTCCGCACGGCAAGCGGCGCGCCGATCGGATCGGACTCGTAGAGGTTGTAGAAGAAGAAGCGCTTGGGGCCGAACGTTGCCGAAGCAAAGCCCGGCACGGTCGGCGCGTACCGGTGCGGGCCGCGGTAGCAGGTGATGTTCACGGCAGCGACCGTGATTCCGGCGTTCTCGCCCGCCTCGTAGATCGTCTCTGCGTCCTTGGCGAGGTGGTCGCGATTCATGCCGACGATCGTGTCGCGGATCGAGCGCCGCGTTCCGGCCGCGCGGATGGCGCCGAACGACGAGCCGTACTCGACGATGCGCCGCTCGTCGCGGTGCCACCAGACGAGGTGCGGGATGTGGTGGACGTCCGGGTGCGCGCCCGTCGCGATCGACGTGAGACAGACGGGTGTCAGCGAGGGAAACGTCGTCACGGCGCGCCGGTACGAACCGGCGTCGGCGAGCGCGGAGAGCGTCGGCGCCGAACGATCGCCGACGGCGTTCTCGAAGGTCGACGGCGTCAGGCCGTCGATGACGATCAGGATCGCCTTGTTACTTCGCAAGCGTGCGGAGCCCGGCGTACTTCTCGTCGGCGCGTTGGCGCGAGCGGAGCCCGACGACCGGAATTGCGATCGCCTCGATGAAGCCGACGATCGGGATGAACGACAGAGCGAACGCGACGACTGCGGCTGCGACGAAGATCGCCGCCGTGCCTCCGGACGTGCCGCCGCGCCTCACCGCGCCGCGCGCGAACGTCCCGGCGCCGAAGCCGCTGAGCGCGCCGGCGACGGCGCCTGCGACGCCGGCCTTCCAGTCGAAGACGAGCCAGCCGATCAGCCCGCCGCCCACGAGCGCGACCGCGGCCGCGAAGACCGGCGCGCGAGCAGTTCGCGCGAATGCCCCCGCCGCTGCGAGGCCGAGGGCGACGCCGATTCCCGCCGCGATGCCGATCAGCCAGAGCTCGTACATGAGGTGCGGAGTGTAGTTTCGCCTGCTCGCGAAGCGGGGATGACGACGCGGTGGACCCGGCCCCGCTCCCCATGCTCGTCTTCTTCACGCGCTCGACCTCGGGCCCGGCGCGTCGCATGGAGAGCCTCCTCGCGCACGTCCAGCGCAAGGAGCGCGACCGGCTGCGGGTCCGGCGCGTGGACGCAGACGAGCATCCGCGCCTGCTCGAGAAGTTCGCGGTCGAGAACGTTCCCTCGCTCGTGCTCGTGATCGACCAGCGCGTGGCGGAGCGCATCGACGGGCGCGCGAACATGCCGCAGATCGAGCAGCTGCTCGAGAGGCATCTGCCCCTCGAGCAGCCCGCTCTCGCTTAGTCGACGAGCTGAGCTCGGATCTCGCCGCCCGGGAAGTCGCCGGGCCCGGTGTTGGTGCCGTCAACACCGTCGTTCGTGTGCACGTTGACGTACGCGGTGCCGTCCATGATGTGCGACACCAGGTCCGCCATCGAGTGTCCGGACAGCGGACCGGTGAAGTTCGCCGCCGTGAAGACACCTTGCGCGATCACGCCGTCGAGCCTGCCCTGGCCGAGCGGTGCCGTGAGGCCGGGCGTGGTGCTCGGGTACAGCCAGACTGCGATCGGCCCGTTGACGCCGGCGGGCCCGATGTGGATGTGCGCCATGAACGCGTTGTCGATGTTCGCGACGATGAGCTTGTACTCCATCGACAGGCCGTCGTCGGAAAGGTGGAACAGGGCTTGGCCCTGCGCCTGCGTGGCGCGCGGCGGGTTCTCCGTCCGACCGCGGAGGTGCGTGCCGAAGTTCTGGTTGAAGCCTGCGAACGCGATTGCCGCACCCGTGAGCGCCGCAAACGCAACCAAAAGGACCACGATCTTCTTCATGTGCCTCCCTCCTCGAGGTTTCCCCTGACTACGACCCTACGCGCTCCGGAGGTTTCCGGTTTTCGAGGCGCGAGATGACTTGCAGCCCGAACGCGGCGGCTCGCGCGCCGTCCACGACGCGGTGGTCGAAGGTGACCGAGACGTAGCCCACGGGTGCGGTCGTCACGTCGCCGTCACGAACGACGGGACGCTCGGCGATGCGGCCGACGCTGAGGATGGCGACCTCGGGGTGGTTCACGATCGGCGTCTGGAAGAGGCCGGCGAGCTTGCCGGCGCTCGTGACGGAGAACGTCGAGCCGCGCAGCTCTTCCGCCTTCAGCGTTCCGGCGCGCGCCGCCTCGGCTAGGCGGTTGACGTCCGTGGCAAGCTCGTCGATCGAGCGCGACGCGCAGTCGCGGACGACCGGAACCACGAGCCCCTGCCCGGTCTGCACCGCGAACCCGAGGTCGTAACGGTCGAGGTAGACGATGGCGTCGCCGTCGAGGCGCGCGTTCAGCTCCGGGAACTCCTGGAGCGACTCGGCACAGGCCTCGAGCACCGTCGGCACGAGCAGGCCGAGGTCGACGCGCGAGAAGTCGCACTCCTCGACCCACGTCACGGCCGGAACCTCCCGGTGCGCCCGGGTCATGTGATCGGCGATCAGCCGGCGCACCCCACGCAGCGGCTCGCGGCGGCCCTCCGACGAGTGTCCTGCGTCCCGGCCCGGAGACACGCGAGCAGCGGACCGAACGTCCTCCTCGGTGATGCGGCCGGCGGGCCCCGTGCCGCGAACGGTTGCGAGGTCGATCCCGAGCTCCCTCGCGATTCTCTTCACCAGCGGCGTCGCCTGGACACGGCCCGAGTCCTCGGCGGGGCGGGACACGGCCGGTTCAGACGCGGGCGCACTCGAGCCGTCGGCGCCGATCACGACCAGAACCGTCCCGACGGGCACGACCTCGCCTTCCGCGATGAGGATCCTCGCCACGACGCCCGCGGCCGGCGACGGGATCTCGACCGTCGTCTTGTCCGTCTGGATCTCGACGAGCGGCTCGTCCTCCGCGATGTCCTGGCCCTCGGTGACGAGCCAGCGCGCGACCTCGCCCTCCGTCAGGCCCTCGCCGAGATCCGGCAGCTTGAACTCGTACGGCATCAGCGAACCCTTTCGGCGAGACCCGGGTAGCGGACGACGAAGCCGTCCCGGTCGAACTCTAAGTCCGCGCTGAAGGAGCCACTGCGGTAGCGGACGACGCCTCGCCCGAGCGACGCGTATCGCTGCGCCGACCGCTGCACGGAGAGCTCCGGGACGTTCACGAACGCCATCGCGTACTCCCGCGCGTCGCCGGCTCCCTCGTGCAGCCGGTCCCGGAGGACGGGCAGGGAGTTGAAGAGCGGCGAGCTCGCGAGGTCGAGGTCGAGCACGTCGTCCCGCAGCGGCTTCGTCCCGCGCCTCAGATCGAGCGTCCCGATCCCGTGCGCGGTCTCGACCTCCGCACGCAGCAGCTCGCTTACGAACATGTGCGACGTCTCGAGGACGTACGTGAGCCGGTACGACGAGCGGACCTGCGTGCCGCGCGCGGTGAGGCGGTCGTGGCCGAGCTCGACGAACGCGAGCTCGAAGAGGTCCGGCCCCTGCCATGCATACAGCTTCATCGCGGCGTGCCGATCCACGCGTCCGCCGGCGCGATCAGCACGCGGAGCCCGCCGTCGACCCGCCACAGCGACACCGCCTGCTCGTCGCCGCGCACATCGGGCGCGACCGCGCGCGGCACGTATCCGACCTGCAGCGTGCGCTCCTCGTTCCAGATCGCCACGGCGTTCGCATCGTGCTCGTTATCGGGCTCCGGCACGAGCGACAGCCGCCGGCCCGGATCGAACGACTCGTCCGGCAGCACTTCCGCCCGGTACGAGACACCGGCCACGGGAACGACGTGCAGACGTGGATCGTCGCGGCGCACCGGCTCCCCGGTCGCCGCGTCGCGGAGGTAGAAGCCGGACCCGCCGGCCTCGAGCCAGAGACGGAGCCGCCGAGTCACCGCAACGCGCCGTCGCGAAGGACCGCGTGCACGCCGCCGACCTCGTTCACGACCTGCGTCACCCGCAGGTCGACGACGACGCTCGCCAGCGCAAGCGCCTCGTCGTGCGTGACCCCGTGCAGCTCCTGCATCACTCCGAGCATCTCCTCCGTCGCGATCCTCGCCGCGACGTCGAGATCGACGTCGAAGCCGAACGTCAGCCAGGCGTCGCTCGTGCGCGCGCGCGGCCACTCGAGCGGCTCGTCCTGCACGTCGAGCGTCAGCGTCGCCTGCGCCGGGCACTCGATCGCCGTCCGCGAAACCTCGCCGTCGCCCTGCGCCGCGTGCGGGTCGCCCGCGGAGAATCGCGCGCCGTCCACCGGAATCGGCAGGAAGAGCGTCGTCCCGGCGACGAGCTCCTTGCAGTCGACGTTGCCGCCCCACCGGCGCGGCGGGATCGTCGTGTAGAAGTCGCCGTCGGGCGGCGGCATCCCGAGCACGCCGAGAAACGGAGCCATCGCCACCGCGAATCGCCCCGACCGCGCCACGTCGCCAGAGAGCTTCCACCGCACTTCGTGCTCATTGCCGAACGTCACTCCCCACGGCCCCGGTCGCACCTCGTCGATGGACACACTGAGCATCTGCCCGGCACGAGCGCCGCGCACCTCGATCGGCCCGGCGAGCGCGTGTCCGGCATCGAGCTTCTCGTCGAGGGGCGAGAACCGTTCGCCCGAGTCGAGGCGCCACCCCGAGTTCGGCACCGAGATCCGCACCGAGTCACCCGGCTCGATCGCGAGCGCGGGAGCCAGGTCGCGCGAGAAGTGGCCGTGCAGGTTCTGCCGCTCGAGCGCGAGCTCGTGGAGCACTAAAACGCCAGGAGCTTGCGGACCGCGTCGAGCACGCGCTCGACCGACGGCATGTACGCGTCCTCGATCTGCCAGTACGGATACGGAACGTCGTAGCCGGTCACGCGCAGCACGGGCCCGTGCAGGTCGAGGATCGCCTTCTCCGCGAGGATCGCCGCCACCTCGGCCGCATACCCGAGCGTCCGCGGCGCCTCCTGCACGATCACGACGCGACCGGTCTTGGCCGCCGAGGCGAGCAGCGCCTCCTCGTCGAGCGGTTTCAGCGTCCGCACGTCGAGCACCTCGACCGACGCGTCGTCCTCCAACGCGTCGGCCGCTCTCTCGCACAGCGGCACCATCGCTCCGTACGCGACGAGTGTGACGTCCGTTCCCTCGCGCGCCAGGCGCGCCTTCCCGAGCGGAACGACGTGCTCGCCCTCGGGCACCTCGCCGCGGATCGTGCGGTAGTGGAGCTTCGGCTCCAGCACGACCACGGGATCCGGATCGCGAATCGCGGCGGCGATGATCCCCTTTGCGTCCGCAGGCGTCGACGGGATCGCGACCTTCAGCCCGGGCGTGTGCACGTAGTACGTCTCGGGCGAGTCGTCGTGCAGCTCCGGCGCGCGGACGCCGCCGCCGTACGGCATGCGCACGACAAGCGGGAACTGCATCTTTCCGCCGGTGCGCCAGCGGTAGCGGCCGACGTGGTTGATGAGCTGGTCGAGGCACGGGTACGAGAACGCGTCGTACTGCATCTCGCAGACGGGACGCCAGCCGGCCATGCAGAGACCGACGGCGGCGCCGAGGATGCCCGCCTCGGCGAGCGGCGTGTCGAAGCAGCGGTCGGCGCCGAAGCGGTCGCGGAGACCGGCCGTCGCGCGGAACACGCCGCCTGCACGGCCCACGTCCTCGCCTAGGACCATCACATCGGGATCGCGAATCGCGGCAGCGAGGATGCCTTTCGCGTCGCTCGGCGTCGAGGGAATCGCGACCTTCACGCCGGGCGTGTGCACGTAGTACGTCTCGGGCGAGTCGTCGTGGAGCTCCGGTGCACGCACGCCCCCGCCGTACGGCATGCGCACGACGAGCGGGAATGCCATCTCTCCACCGGTGCGCCAGCGGTAGCGACCCACGTGCGTGATCAGCTGGTCGAGGCACGGGTAGGAAAACGCGTCGTACTGCATCTCGCAGACGGGACGCCAGCCCGCCATGCACAACCCGACGGCGGCGCCGAGGATCCCGGCTTCCGCGAGCGGCGTGTCGAAGCAGCGGTCGGGCCCGAACGTGTCGCGCAGCCCCGCCGTCGCACGGAAGACGCCGCCGGCACGGCCGATGTCCTCGCCGATCACCATCACGCTGTCGTCGCGCGCGAGCTCGACGTGGAACGCGTCGTTGATCGCCTCCACGATCGACAGTTCAGCCAAGGGTCCTCCGCAGCTCTGCGAGGTCGGACCCGAACGACGCAGGTGGATCGACGTACGCGTGCGCGAACAGGAGCTCCACGTCGGCAGGCGGCTCCGCCTCGGCCGCGGCGATGCCGGCACGCATCGCAGCGGCGGCCTCGTCGCGGATCGACTGCGCGAGGTCGTCGTGCAGGATCCCGGCGCGGCGAAGGTAGCCCTCGAAGCGTCCGACGCACTCGCGCCGCTTTTCCTCCTCGACACGCTCGAGATCGATGTAGGCGCGCGGGTCGTCGGCGGTCGCGTGCGGTGCCGTGCGGTACGAGACGGCCTCGATGAAGCTCGGGCCATCGCCCGCACGTGCGCGGACGACGGCCTCGCGCGTCGCTTCGTAGCAGGCGAGCACGTCCGTGCCGTCGACGCGCAGACCCGGCATGCCGTAACCCACCGCCTTGTCGGCCAGCGTCTCCGCACGCGTCTGCGCCTCGAGCGGCGTCGAGATCGCCCAGCCGTTGTTGTTGCAGAAGAGGACCAGCGGCGCCCCGGTGACCGCCGCGAAGTTCGCGCCCTCGTGGAAAGCCCCTTCCGAGGTCGCACCGTCGCCGAAGAAGACGACCGCACACGCGCTCTCTCCCTTCAGCTTCTTGCCCCAGGCAAGCCCCGCTGCGTGCGGGACGTGCGTCCCGATCGGGACGCAGATCGACGCGACGCGGTAGTCCTCCGGGTTCCACCAGCCGGCTGGATGGCCGCGCCACCACGACAGGACCGTCGCGGGCGGCATGCCGCGCAGCAAGCCGATCGCCGACTCGCGGTACGACGGAAAGACCCAGTCTGCGTCCTCGAGTGCGTGGAAGGTGCCGGCCTGCATCGCCTCGTGATTCCAGAAGATCGCGTACGTGCCGATGCGGCCCTGGCGGTGGTAGACGACGGAGCGCTCGTCGTAGGTACGCAGGAGCACCATCGAGCGGTAGAGCTCGAGCAGTTCCTGCTCGCCGAGGCCGTCGACCTCGCGGTCGCCCACGCCCTCGGCGTCACCGATGACGCGCCGCAGATCCCGCTCGGCAGGGAGCACCTGCGCCATAGCCGGCGAAGCCTACCCGCAGGTCGGACACGTGACGTCGCGTCCGCGCGCCAGATCCGCGACCCAGTCGCGCAGCGACACCCCGCCCACACGCAGTGAGTAGAACTCCCGCGTCGGCAACGCACAGTGGTTGGTGCCGCACGCGAGGTACGAGCGGTAGTTCGACAGACGCTTCAGCGTCTGCTCGGCCAGCCGGAGACGCGGCGGGAAACCGCCGTGCTTGCCGCCGACCGCCTCGTAGAAGCGCTCCTGCACGGCGTCGGACGCGTGGTTGAAGCGCGCGAACACGACCTCCCGGTGCGCCTTGGCCAGCCGCGTCTCGAACTGCACCATCGTCCAGCGCCGGTCACCGATCCGGAAGAACGGCGGGAACACACCATGCGTTCCCCAAGCCGCCAGGCTGATCGGCCGGTGGAAGACGAACGCGAGCGAGTCGCCGAGCTGGGTGACGCGGGCGCCGCGGTAGTGCCGGATGATCGCATCCGCGTGGAAGGCGGAGCCGACGCTGCCCGCGCTGCAGCCGGCGATGAAGACGACGTTTGCGTCCGGAAACTCGCGGTACGCACGCCCGAGTGCGGCGCGCGCGTTGAAGTAGCCGACCTGATGGACACGCAGCTTTCCGTAGCGCACGAGCCGCGTGCCGGTGTGCACGTCGCCCGTGCACGAGGGGAGATACGCGGCCGACCAGCCCTGGAACGGGTTATGCGGATCGTCGAGCGCGAGGACGCCGTCGCTGTAGCGAGGGTCGTCGAACGCGTCGATGCGGTCGTCGAACCAGCTGCTGCCGGGCGCGCACGTGCGCTGGTCGAAGCAGCCGCCGCCGCCCTGGAAGAAGATCAGCAGCTTCTTCGGGTCGCCGTGCCGCAGCCAGAACGCGTACGGCCCGCCGCGCGCGCAGCGCGTCTTGCCGCCGGGCGAGATCTTCGTCCAGGTTCCGCTAGCAGCAAGTCGCCGCGGCACGAGCAGCTTCAGCAGCCAGTCGTCCAGCTCGTCTCGAGCCTGGTCGTTCAGCTCGTGCGGCGCGTCGTACCAGCGTTGCTCCTTCGGCGCGCGAGCCGCAGCGACGAGCGCCGCGACGTCCCGCTCCGGCGAGATCGGATCCCGGCGGCCGTTCTGGAAGAGGAGCGAGGACGTTGCGCGGCCGACGTAGCGCACGGGATCGATCACCGAAAACGCGCGGCGATATCTCGCGCTGCGACAGTAGGCGCCGATCGGGACACTCAGGTGCGCACGACTCGATTGGATCGCCGCGCCGCGCAGGCGGTGGTCGACGCCGGCGAGCGTCGCGGTGACCGCGGCGCCGAAGCTGAAACCGACCGCGGCGACGCGACTCGTGTCGGCGCCGGAAAGCTTCGGCAGGACATCGAGTGACCGCCGTCGCCCGACGACATAGCTCTCGAACGCCCGGACGTCGGCTGCGGCACGGCACCTGAGCAGCGGCGTCGGCGGCGCGACGGTCAGCGACGCGATGCCCTTGCGCGCGAGACGGTCGGCGTCGGGGAGCTGGGTCCGCGCCGTCCCGTCGGTCCCCGGCGAGAAGAGCACCACCGGCCAGGGGCCGCTGCCCTCCGGATGCGTCCAGTAGGCGGCCTTCGTGCCGTTGCCGGCGTCGAACGTGAGGGTCTGCCGGACGATGCCGTCCTGCGAGGCGGCCGGTCCGAGCCGGAGCCGCAGCGGCCGCTTGCGGTCGTACGAGAAGCGCGGCCGCGCCGCTTCCACGCCGGCGGGAAGCGTCACGTCTTCCACCTTCGCGGTCTGCGGCGAGAGCGCGACTGCAGCGGCCGCGACGACCTCCGCGATCACGCGGACAGCTCCTCGATCGCATCGTCCAGCCACGCGAGGCGTGCGGGCATGAGCGCGAGGCCGTACCGCAGCGTCAGCGCGCCGAAGCGCGTCTTCGGCTCGATCGTCTGGTACTCGGCCAGCAGCCGGCGCTGCGTCTCGGCGAACTCGCGCAGGTGCGCGACCTGCGGCTCGCGATCGGCGAGCGCTGCGAAGAACACCTTCAGCATCAGCTCGTCCCAGTTCTTCGGCGGCATGTCCTCGAGCCACGTCCGCACCGCGGCACGGCCCGCCGGCGTGAGCCGGTAGAGCTGCTTGTCGGGCCGGCCCTGCTGGCTGACGTTGCGGCGGCGCGCGAGCCCGGCGTCGACGAGCCGCGGCAGGACGGCGTAGACGTGGCTCTTCGCAGGCGACCAGATGTACGCGACGCTGGCCTCCGCCCGCTTGAGCAAGTCGTAGCCCGAGCGCTCCCCCTCGGACAGCAGGCCGAGGACGACGGCCTCCATCGTCGTCAGGGTCGTGCTGCGTGTCCGGATAGTCCGCACCGGACTATCAGACGCGCACGAGTATCGAAAGTTAGATCAGCACCGTGACCGCGCGGCGCTCGGCCTCGAACACCGCGTGCTCGACGTCGCCGAGATCCTCTCCGTCCGCCTGCAGCGGCAGCGGCTCGTCGCAGCGCACCTCGATGCGGTCGAGGTCGTGTCCGCGAAAGGCGTTGCGCGCCGGCCGCCCGGTCGCCAGTGCGAACAGCAGCGGCGCGAGTGTGCGCGGCGTCAGGAACCGCGGCGCCAGGAAGTCCAGCCCTTCCTCGAAGACGGCCTCCGGCGTCGCCTGAATCGCAAGCGCCTTCAGGAACGTGTACGGGCTGACGTTCGAGACGAGGACGAGCGCCGCGCGGCCGTAACCGACGATCTCGAGCACCGGGTCGAAGCGGCCACGCCGCTCGAAGAGCATCCGCGCGAACGTCCCGACGAACGCCAGGTCCCCCGGACGGCGCCCCTCGGGCGAGCGGCCGAGCTCGTCCACGCGCCGCACCGCCTCTGCGTCGAGGCCGACGCCGGCGCTGAACGCGAAGCGGCGACCGTTCACGCGACCGGTCGAGATGCGACGCATACGGTCGTACGCGAGCGCGTCGGCGAGCTGCTCGGCCGCCGCTTCGGGATCGCGCGGCAGCCCGAGCGCACGCGGCAGCACGCTGGTGCCGCCGCCGGGGACGAAGCCGATCGGCAGGTCGTCGTCCTCGACCCCGTTGAGGACCTCGTTGAAGCCGCCGTCACCGGAGAAGACGATCAGCGCGTCGGCGTCCGTTACCTCGCGCGCGAGCTCGACGCCATGGCGCGGACGTTCGGTGCGCAACGTCCGGACGTACGCGGCGCGCATGAGCGCGCGCTCGACGGCGAGAATCGATGCGTCGTCGACGCGGCTCGCGAACGGGTTGACGATCAGCACCGCACGCTTCATCGTGCGCGAGCATGCCACGCATCGACCACGTCGCTGTCGAGAGCCCGGACCCGGCCCTCACCGCGCTGTTCTACGAGCGTTTTCTCGGCGCGCGCATCGTGCGCGCCGAGGGCCATCCGGTCATGGCCTACGTCGGCCAAGGAGCGATCGCGATCCACGAGCGGGGCGGGCCGGGAGGTCACGTCGCCTTTCGCGTGTCGGCGGACGAACGAGCCGCGTTGAAACGCGCGCTCGACGAGGCCGACATCGAGAACGAGGAGCGCGACCACGACATCGCCGTAGGCCTCTTCTTCGAGGATCCGGACGGCCGTCAGCTCGAGGCGATCACGTACAAGGGCGGCGACGACCCACGCCGCGCCTAGCCCGGCGTCGCGTAACCGCGCATGCCGTCGAGCAAGAACGCGAAGAAGCGGTCGGCCAGCTCGTCGGTGTCCGTCTCGGGCGAGATCCAGGTGTACGCCCAGTTTGCGGCCGAAAGTGCGAGCAGCGTTGCCGTCGCGTCGTCGAGGTCCGTGCGCAGGCCACCGAGGTCGCGCCCCTCGCGGAAGAGCGCGCGGAAGCGCTCCTCGTACCGCCGGCGCTCGGCGACGAACTCGTCGCGGCGCTCGCCGTCGAGGTAGCGCCACTCCCGGATGAAGACCGTCGCGACGTCGAGCTGCTCGGCGACGACACGCAGGTGCGCCTGCAGCGCGAGGCGGATCTTGTCCGTCGGCGCGGCGTCGTCGGGCACGGTGTCGAGCGCGGCGTGGAACGCGGCCGCCCCGTCGCGGGCGACCTCCCAGAGCAGGTCGGCCTTCGACTCGATGTGCGCATACAGCGACCCCTTCTGCACGCCCATCGCCTCGGCGAGGTCGCCGATCGACGTGCCGTGGTAGCCCTTCTCGGCGAAGAGCCGCGCCGCTTGCCGGGTTAGCTCCGACTTCCTCGTGGACATGCTGTAATGGACCCTAACGATCGTTAGGTAGGGAGGCCATGGGCGAGCGCGAGCAGCAGTTTCTCGAGTACGTGCAGTCGGGCGGGCAGGTCGAGACGACGGACTGGATGCCCGACGAGTACCGCGCCAAGCTGATCAAGTTCATCGAGATGCACGGCAACTCCGAGCTGATGGGAGTGCTGCCGGAACGCGAGTGGATCCTGCGCGCGCCGACGCTGCAGCGGAAGCTCGCGCTGACGGCGAAGGTGCAGGACGAGGTCGGCCACTCACAGCTGATCTACCGCGTCGTCGAGGATCTCGGCAAGCCGCGCGAGCAATGCCTCGACGACCTGATCTCAGGCAAAGCGAAGTTCCACAACGTCTTCCACTACCCGACGAAGACGTGGGGCGACGTCGGGGTGATCGCGTGGCTGGTCGACGCGGCGGCGATCATCTCGCAGAAGGCGCTGCTCAAGTGCTCGTACGCGCCGTACGCGCGGATCATGAAGAAGATCTGCTGGGAGGAGTCGTTCCACATCCTGCACGGACGCGACGTCGTGCTCACGTTGATGAACGGGACGGACGCGCAGCGCGAGCTCGTGCAGGAAGCGGTCGACCGCTGGTGGGGGCCGCTGATGCAGTTCCACGGCAATCCGATCCCGAAGGACGAGGACCCGATGTACGTGTGGCGGATCAAGTCGCAGGGGAACGAGGAGGCGCGGCAGCAGTTCCTCGACGGCTACGTCCCGCAGATCTGGGAGCTCGGGCTGACCGTCCCCGATCGGGAGCTGCGCAAGAACGACGACGGCGTCTGGGAGTACACCGAGCCCGACTGGGACGAGTTGCGCAGCGTCGTGACCGGCCACGGACCGAAGTCGCAGGACCGGCTCGACCTACGCCGCAGTGCGCGCGAAAGCTCCGCGTGGGTGCGCCAGGTCGTGCTCGCACAGGCGGCGTAGTGCGCGCGTGATCTACGAAGTCTTCAGGCAGGAGCGCAAGGGCCAGCCGTTCCAGCACGCTGGCTCGATCGAGGCGCCCGACGGCCACTTCGCGGACGTTTACGCGCGCGAGCAGTACGGCCGCCGCGGCGAGTCCACGGCGCTCTGGGTCGTGCCGCGCGACGCGGTGATCGAGATCGGCGAGTTCGTCGACGAGCTGCACCGGAACTACCACCGCGTCGACGGCTATCCGCTGAAGGAGAAGCTCAAGGAGGCACGTGAACGAGCAGGAACAGCAGCTGCTGCTGGAGATCGCTGACGACGAGCTGATCCTCGGCTGGCGCGACTCCGAGTGGACCGGCATCGCGCCGCTGCTCGAAGAGGACGTGGCCTTCTCATCCATCGCGCAGAACGAGATCGGCCATGCACGCGCGCTGTACGAGCTCGTCGCGCGCGAGCGAGGGACGACCGCCGACGAGCTCGCGTTCGACCGCTCGCCGCACGAATACCGCTGCGCGCGCCTCGTCGAGCTGCGGCTACTCGACTGGGAGAAGACGATCGCCCGTCACTACCTGTACGAGCAGGCGGACGCGAAGCGCCTGGAGCGGCTGAAGCAAACGGACGATGCCGAGCTTGCGGGCCTGGCGACCAAGATCGACCGCGAGGAGACGTACCACCGCATGCACGCGCAGATGTGGTTCGACCGGCTGCGCGACGAGCCGCGCTTCGGCGCAGCGCTCGAGGAGCTCCAGCCGCTGCTCGACGCGGGCCGCGACGACCACACGCCCGAGCTGGCGGAGCTCTGGGACGAGATGACGATGGTGCGGCGCTCGCAACCGGCGGGCACGAAGTGGTGACCGAACGCGACGTCTGGGACGCGCTCGCCGAGATCCCGGATCCCGAGATTCCCGTCATCTCGCTCGTCGACCTCGGCGTCATCCGCGATGTCGGTGTCGAGAACGGCACCGTGCGCGTCGACTTCACGCCAACCTTCCTCGGCTGCCCCGCCCTCGAGGTGATGCGCGATGCGATGGCCGACCGCATCCGCGCGCTCGGCGCCGAGCCCCAGATCAACGTGCGCACCGACGACTCGTGGTCGACGGATCGAATCACTCCGGCCGGCCGCGAGAAGCTCCGCGTCTCCGGCTTCGCCCCTCCGGCCCCGCGTGAGGCTGCGGCACCGACGCTCGTGCAGCTGCAGTCGAACGTCTTCCGCTGTCCCTACTGCGGCTCGACGGACACGCGGCTCGAGAACATCTTCGGGCCGACCCCCTGCAGGTCGCTGCGCTACTGCGCGTCGTGCAGGCAGCCGTTCGAGCAGTTCAAGACGATCTAGTTGCTTACGCGGCCCGCGCTGGTGAGCGGGATCGCCCTCGTCCTCGCGGTCTGCGCGTTCCAGCTCTGGATCGCGCCTGACAATCCGCCCGGGTTCTTCCGCGACGAAGCCGCGCTCGCATACAACGCCTACACGATCGAGCACGACGGCCGCGACGAGTACGGCGCGCGCTTCCCGCTCTATTTCTCGTCGTTCCTCGACTACAAGAGCCCGATCTTCGTCTACGCGCTCGCGCCGGTATTCCTGGTTACCGGGCCGCACCGCGAGGTGGCGCGTGCGCTCGGCGCGGCCTCGGTGCTCGCGGCGTTGCTCCTGCTCGGGTGGCTCGGCTACCGCCGAAGCGGCAGACCGCTGGTCGGCGTCGCGACGTTCGTCGTCGGCGGCACGACGCCGTGGTTGTTCGAGCTGGGCCGCATGGCGCTCGAGGTGACGATGCTGCCGCTCTTCCTCTGCCTCGTTCTCCTGGCGGTCGAGCGCGCGGCCCGGCTCGATCGCTGGCACGTGTGGACGGCGCTACCCGTCGCACTCGCGCTCGGCGGCCTCACCTACGTCTACGCCGGCGGACGCCTGCTGGCGCCGCTGCTCGCAGCCGGCCTGCTCGTGCTGGTCAACCGCGCCCGCTGGCGATGGGTGGCGACGGCCGCCGTCGGCTTCGTGCTGACGCAGATCCCGCTGCTGGTCTATCGCGAGCTCCATCCCGGCGCGCTCTCGCGGCGCTGGGACGCGACGACGTTCATCACGCCCGACATGTCGCCGTTCGAGGTCGCGTGGCGGACGGTTGTGAACTACCTCCAAGATCTCGAGCTCTGGCACTACGTCGACTCGGGCGACGTGAAGCCGTACGCGCACACGCCCGGGACGAGTGCGTTGCTCGCTGCCTCGGCGGCGCTGGCCGTCACCGGTGTCGTGATCGCGGTGCGTCGCCTTCGCGGCGACCCGTTCTGGCGCTTCGCGCTCGTCGCGCTCGTCGTGTCACCGCTGCCCGCGGCGCTGACGGCCGACCGCTACCACGCCATTCGCCTGACGCCGTTGGCGGTCATGCTCGTCGTCTTCGCCATTCCGGCGATCGACTCGATCGGGCGCAATGCAGTCATCGCGGTCGCGGTGGCAGCCGCAGGGCTCGTGCAGTTCGGCCTGTTCGTCCACGATTGGGACGTGAACGGGCCGTCCCGCACGACGCGCTTCGAAGCCGACATCCCTCCGCTGCTGCGCCAGGGGTGGGCGAACGGCGGAACGGTGTACGTCGACTTCGACGACCACGAGCCGCTCACGCTCGCGCGCTGGTACGCGCTGGTCGAAGGCCTCGCACAGACACGCGTCGTGCGTCTGCCGGACGGCGGCATCCCGCCGACCGGCGCGACCGCATTCGGGCGCACGCAGGAATGCGACTACCAGTGCACGCGACTGGCCCAGTCGCAGTCCGGCGACTACTGGATCGCCCGCGCGGAGGGCCCGAAGGCCCCGTGATCCACGTCGTCCTGCTGCGCGGGATCAACCTGGGCGCGCGCAACCGCATCGCCATGCCGAAGCTGCGCGCTGCGCTCGAGCAGGCGGGCTTCGACGATGTCCGTACGTACCTGCAGAGCGGCAACGTCGTCCTCTCGAGCCGAGCTACGGCGAGCGAGGTCGCCCGCATGACGAAGCGCGTGATCGCGCAGGAGTTCGGCCTCGACATCGCGGTCGTCACGCGGACTCGCCCCCAGCTCGCCAAGATCGTCGCAGCGAACCCACTGCAGAGCGTGGCGAAGGATCCGAAGCGCTACCAGGTCAGCTTCCTGGACCGAAAGCCGGCGCGCGACGTCATCCGCCGCATCGAACAAGCGGCAGCTGCGCAGGAGCGCGTCGCCGTGATCGGCCGCGAGATCTACGCGTGGCACCCGCAGACGATCGCGCGGTCGCGCCTGTGGGCCTTGCTCGCAGGTCAGAAGCTGGCCGTCACCGCGACGGCGCGGAACTGGACAACGGTTGAGCAGCTGCTCGCGCTTGCCGATGCTCCAGCGCCCAGTTGAGCACGTCGTCCGCAATCTCCTCCCAGCCGTCGAGGCCGGCCATGAAGTGCGGGCGGCCCGGGTACTCCTTCAGCTCCGTCGCCGCCGGCGACTTCCTCTGCAACTCGAGAACCTTCTTGTTCAGTACGGGCGGGCTGATGTGGTCCTCGCCGCCGGCAGCGAGCAGCAGCGGCGCCCGCTCGGCGTTGCCGAAGTCGATCTTCGCCGCCGAGCCGAGCGAGTCGAAGAAGGCGCGGTTCGACCCCGGGATGTAGTGCTCGCGGTAGATCGGATCGGACGCGTCCTGGCTGAGCGTGTTCGTGAAGCGCCAACGGAACTGCGCCGGCGACAGCGTCGCGAGGCCGTTGCGGTTGAACGGGTTTTTCAATCCCGGCAGCCCGGCGCGCAGCGTCGACGGCGGGAGCAGCAGGATGCCTTTCGGTGGTCCCGTGCAGATCGCCACCCCCGCGGCTCCGAGCCCGCGGTCGAGCAGCACCTGCGTCGCGAGCCCCCCGAAGGAGTGGCCGATGATGATCGGCGGCCGGTCGAGCCCGCGCACGATCGCGTCGTAGTGGTCGACGATCTGCGTCAGCCCGAGGCCTTTCAGGGCTGACGGATCGTCGCGCGTCTCTTGCGGATCCTTCACGCCAGGCCAGGCCGGTGCGATCGCGTTGTAGCCGCGGTCGCGGTAGTGGTCGACCCAGTTGTCCCAGCCGCGCGGGGTCAGCCACATCCCGTGGATGAGGACGATGGTGGGTGCTTCGGCGCTCATGAGCGAGCCCTTCCCGGTTGTGATCGCGACCCCACTGCTGTTATCGCACAGATGCCACCCGCACCGCCAGCCGCCTGACTAACGTGCGCTCCCGACGTGCGATCACTCCTCGCGACGAGTGCTCTCCTGATCGCGTGCGTGTGCGCCGCGTGCGGCGGCGCGCACACGACGCCGGCGTCGACGTTCGTCGGCCGCGTCACGAACCCGTGGTTCCCGTTGCAGCCCGGGACGACGTTCGTCTACACGGGGGTGAAGGACGGCCGGCGCGGTCGCGACGTCGTGCGCGTGACGCACGAGCAGAAGGTGATCCGCGGCGTTCGCTGCACGGCGGTCTCCGACCTCCTCTACCTCGACGGCCGCCTGGCCGAGCGCACGACAGACTGGTACGCGCAGGACAGGGCCGGAAACGTCTGGTACTTCGGGGAGGCGACGGCGGAGCTCGACCAGGCCGGACATGTCACGAAGCGCGAAGGCTCATGGCGCGCGGGAGTCGACGGCGCGCGTGCCGGCATCTTCATGCCGGCTCATCCGAGGGTCGGAAAGTCGTATCGCCAGGAGTACTACAAAGGACACGCCGAGGACCACTTCGCCGTGGTGAGCGTGTCGGAGTCGGTCGTCGTGCCGTACACGGCCGCCACTCACGCGCTCCTGACGAAGGAGTGGACGCCGCTCGAGCCGGACACGCTCGACCAGAAGATCTACATCCGCGGCGTCGGGCTTGCGAAAGAGGAGGCGGTCAAGGGCGGGGACGAACGTTTCGAGCTCGCCGACGTGCTCCATAAGTAGAGTCACACCATGGCGCGCGTCGAGATCTACTACTGCCCCGTCTGAAACGGCTATGACCGACGGGCCGCGAGTCTCGCGGCCGAGCTGAACGAGCGGACGTCGCACGACGCCCAGGTGGTCTCCGGCGAGAAGAGCCAGTTCGACGTCGTCGCCGACGGCAAGCTGATCTTCTCCAAGGAGCAGGAAGACCGATGGCCGGAGCCGGACGAGATCATTCGGGCGCTGGGCTGACGCGCGGGTAGCGCGAAGACACCAACAACACGTACGCGTTGGTCTCGAGCTCGTAGCGCAGGCAGAACGTCCCGAGCTCCTGCAGTCCGGCCGTCGTCCGCCCGAGCGCGAGCGCGACGAACCACGCGGCGAACGCGGCCAAGGCGAGGACGACGCGGAATGCGCTCGCGAGGATCACCGCGGGGAGTGCGAGCGGTGCACGGAAGAGCGTGACGAGGCGCGGTTGCGGCGCGCGCCCCGGCAGCTCGATCGTGAACGGATGCTCCCGCGCGTGCCGTACGCTCGGATAGCGGCCCGAGAGCAGATGGAACCAGGCGCTCGCCTGGCCGACGTAGCGAATGTACGCGGCGAGGAAGCGGTACATGCGCACGGGCATCCGGCCGGAAATGAGCAGCACAACCCAACCGAGCACGAGCGCCGGCACGGCGAGCACGCTCCACGCGGCGGCGACGACCAGCGGCGGCACGCACAGCGGCAAGCGCAGGAGCACGGCGAGACGCCGCCGTCGCAGCGGCTCGTCGTCCCACACGCGCACGCGCCCCTCGTCCACTGGAGCGGTTACCGTACTCATGTGCCGCGAGCCCTCTTCCTGCTGCTGGCGGTCGTCGTCGCCGCCGGATGCGGCGGCGGTGGAGGAGGCGACCGGCTGACGCGCGACGAGTACGCCTCGAAAGCCGACGCGATCTGCGCGAAGTACAACCAGAAGACGAAGCAGCTCGCCAATCCGTCGAACCTGTCGGATCTCGCCAACGTCGCCGACCAGACGCTGCCGATCCTCGACAACGCCCTCAACGAGCTGCACGACCTCAGACCGCCCGAGGACGAGCAGGCGACCGCGGATCAGTGGCTCGCGTCGGTCGAGAACCTCAAGGGCGACCTGAAGGAAATTCGCGACAAGGCGAAGACGAACGACATGGAGGGCGTCCAGGCCGTCGTTCCTTCCGCGACCAGGCACAACCGGCGCAGCAACGAGCTGGCAACCCAGCTCGGCATGACCACCTGTAACAAGAACTAGCTCCCGGTAAAGCGCGGCGGGCGCTTCTCGAGAAACGCCGCCACCCCTTCGCGAAAGTCGTTTGTCTGCGTCGCCGCGGCCTGCAGCTGCGCCTCGCGCTCGAGCTGCTCCTCGAGCGTCGCCTCGAGCGCGCCGTCGAGCAGGCGCTTCGTCATCCCGATGCCGCGTGTCGGCATGTCCGCGAGCTGCGCGGCGAGCTCTCCTGTGCGTGACGAAAGCGCATCGGCCTCGACGACCTCCGAGACGAGCCCCCACGCATGCGCCTCCGCCGCCGTCAGCCTTCGGCCCGACGTCAGCCACTCGAACGCGCGCGCCGGCCCGAGGATCCGCGTCACGAAGTAGGTCCCGCCCGAGTCCGGCACGAGCCCGATGTTGATGAACGCCGGAACGAAGGTCGCCGAATCGGCCGCGACGCGAAGGTCGCACGCGCACGCGAGCGACATGCCCGCACCGGCCGCGGCGCCGTTGACTGCGGCGATCACCGGCTTCTCGAGCGCGCGGATCGCGCGGATGTTCGGGTGGTAGTTGGCGCGCAGGCGCTCGCCGATGTCTCCCGGCGCCTCGCGGAACTCGGTCAGGTCCTGGCCGACGCAGAAGCCGCGCCCCGCGCCGGTGACGACGACCGCCCGTACGGCGCCGTCGCGGGCCTCCTTCAGCGCGCCGGCGAGCGCGCGGTGCATGTCGGTGTTGAAGGCGTTGAGCACGTCCGGACGGTTGAGCGTGATCGTGAGTACCGCGCCTTCGCGAGTGGTCTCGACTTCGGCCACGCGCTGACTTTCGCAGATCGACGCAGGGCCGAGCGGCGTTGCTAGCTTGGCCGAATGGAGCTGACGTTCATCTCTTCGACACCGGAGGACGACGCGCTCGACGCGTATTCGCGAGCCGTGATCCGTGTCGCCGAGCGCCTCTCGCCCTCGGTCGCAAACGTGCGCCTGCGCCGGGGCGGAGGCAGCGCCGTCGTGATCACGCCCGACGGCTTCATGCTGACGTCCGCGCACGTCGTCGCGCGCACGCGCGGCGGGCGCGCGTCGTTCGTCGACGGGCGCGAGCTCGAGTTCGAGGTCGTCGGCTCCGATCCACTCTCCGACCTCGCCGTCCTGCGCGCCGACGGCAGCGCGCTCACGCCGGCCGAGCTCGGCGACGCCGAGCAGCTGCGCGTCGGCCAGCTCGTCGTCGCGATCGGGAATCCACACGGTTTCACGGGATCTGTCACGACGGGCGTGGTGTCTGCGCTCGGACGCTCGCTGCCGACGCGCTCAGGCGCGAACGTCCGCGTCGTGGACAACGTCATTCAGACCGATGCGGGGCTGTCGCTCACCGATGTCGCGCAGGTCGCGTATCTCGATCCGTTGCGCCTGCCGCCCGGCATGGAGCCGGGCCTCGAGGCGCACAAGACCTACGATCCGCCGCCGATGACCTACTCCAACGCCACGCACCTGTGCGAGGTCGTCGTCGACGCGAGCACCGGCGCTATCACGCTCGAGCGCTATCTCGTCG
>JBJMJL010000022.1:0-15016 GCA_045806365.1 Gaiellaceae bacterium | reverse complement strand
CGAATCGGATTAGATCGAGCATGTGGCGGATTGGACTGCGGCGCTACGGGCGGCGGATCGTGCGGCTAGGGACCGGCATCTGCGCTGCCTCGCCTGCAACGGACCGGTCGAGAAGCCCCTCAGCGTTCTCGGGTCGCTCCGCTGCCTTGCGTGTCGCGAGGCCAACGCGCCGCTCGACGCGACGCTGTTCGATCCGCGCGCAAGAATCTAGCGCCGCAGCACGTTAAGGTTGGGCCCGTGGCGCGCGTGTCGGAGATCCTGCGCGGGAAAGGGACTGACGTTCTCAAGATCGACGCGTCAGCGACCGTGTTCGACGCAATCACGATGATCGTGGAGAAGAACGTCGGCTCGATCCTCGTCACCGAGGGCGACAAGGTCGTGGGGATCATGACCGAGCGCGACTACCTGCGAAAGATCGCCGTACAGGGCCGCACAAGCCGTGACACTCGGGTGGGCGAGATCATGACCTCGCCGCTGGTCTACGTGACGCCGGAGACGACGATCGAGGAGTCGATGGCGATCATGACCGACCGACGCATCCGGCACCTTCCCGTCGTCGAGGACGAAGAGGTCATCGGCATCGTGTCGATCGGCGACGTGGTCAAGTTCCAGTCCCGCGAGCAGACATTCCAGATCCAGTACCTGACGGAATACATCTCAGGCGGCAGGTAAGAGAACTCGTTTCATGATGCGCTTCGTCGTCGGGGTGCGATGGGCGGCGCGAGGCAAGGACGCAGGGAGCCCTCATATGCTTGTCATATGGGGGCGACCGAGGACGCCGCATCGCGTCGTCCAGCGCGGCCCGGCGGCACAAGGCTCATTGTGAAACGAGCTCTTAGAGCGTTCCGTCCGATGCTCGCGCCATCGTGCGCGCTGCCACGACCGAGCGAGTATCGACAAGCATCTGCCTGGCGTGCGGGGCCGCCCTGACTCCGACCCTCGAACGCTCTGCCTCCCTGCGCTGCCACGATTGTCGCGACACCGTAGCGCCGATCCGGCCCGATCTGGTGGGCCGGACGAACTCGCTGCGGGTGCGGCTCGGACTGCGGCCCGCGGCCTAGACAACGCGGCTGCGACCGCCGTACCGTATGGACGTGCGCAAATGCCCGAGCTGCGGCCAGGAGAGCCCCGACACGTTTCTGTTCTGCGGACGTTGCGGTGCGGCATTGGCCGCGGAGCCGGCGCGCGAGGAACGCAAGGTCGTCACCGTTCTGTTCACCGACCTCGTCGGATTCACCGGCCGGTCCGAGCGGCTCGATCCCGAAGACGTCCGCGCCACCCTCTCGCCGTATTACGCGCGCCTCCGCAGCGAGATCGAGCGGCACGGCGGCACCGTCGAGAAGTTCATCGGCGACGCCGTGATGGCGGTGTTCGGGATCCCCGAGCTGCACGAGGACGACGCGCTGCGCGCCGTGCGCGCGGCGACGGAGCTGAGGCAGGCACTGGCGCAGCTGAACGACGAGCTCGAGCGCGACCTGGCAGTGCGCATCGGCATCCGCGTCGGCGTCAACACGGGCGAAGTCGTCGCCGGCGACGGCACGGGCGGCCAGATGCTCGTCACCGGTGACGCCGTCAACGTCGCGAAGCGGCTGGAGGAATCTGCACGCACCGGCGAGATCCTCGTCGGGGAGCCCACGCGACGACTCGTCGAGAACGCCGTCGTCCTCGAGCCGCGCGAGCAGATGGCGCTGAAAGGCAAGGCCGATCCGTTCGCGGCGTGGAACGTGCTCGCCGTGATCGAGGGCGCGAGCGCCTACGCGCGCCGCCTCGACGCGCCGCTGATCGGCCGCGAGGGGCCGCTGCAGATGTTGCGCGATGCGTTCGCAGAGGTGGCCGCGGCACGAGCGTGCCGCTTGTTCACGGTCGTCGGGCCGGCCGGCATCGGCAAGTCACGTCTGGCGAGCGAGCTGTGCGCGGGCGTGCGCGACGACGCGACGGTGCTGACTGGTCGCTGTCTGCCGTACGGCGACGGGATCACGTTCTGGCCGCTCGTGCAGATCGTCGGACAGCTCGGCAGC
This sequence comes from Gaiellaceae bacterium, assembly GCA_045806365.1. GTDB lineage: Bacteria > Actinomycetota > Thermoleophilia > Gaiellales > Gaiellaceae > 3-1-20CM-4-69-9. The sequence continues at coordinate 12,998 of JBJMJL010000022.1, read as the reverse complement.
GACGAAGGCGTCCGCGAGCTGCTCGCGGGAGTCGAGGACGGCGACCTTGTCGCGGCGCGTGTCCTCGGCGCCGTCGGACCGATCGCGCCGGCGGCGCCGGGCGGCGAGACGTCCTGGGCCGTGCGGCGTCTGTTCGAGGAGGTCGCGCGCGAACGGCCGCTCGTGATCGTCATCGAGGACATTCACTGGGCCGAGCCGACGCTGCTCGACCTGCTCGAGTACCTCGCCGGCTGGACGCACGAGGCATCCGTATTGCTGCTGTGCCTCGCGCGTCCGGATCTGCTCGACGAGCGCGCGGGCTGGCTGACGCAGCCGGGAAGCGGTGTGCTGCTCGAGCCGCTGTCGCGGGACCAGTCGTACGCGCTGCTCGACGAGATCGCACAGGAGTGGCCGCTCGACGAAGACGCGCGCACGCGCATCACTGTGGCGGCGGAAGGCAATCCGCTGTACCTCGAGCAGATGGCAGCGATGGTCGCCGAGGGCGGGCCGGCCGACGAGATCCCGCCGTCGATCCACGCGCTGATCGCCGCACGCCTCGATCGTCTACCGGCGGAGGAGCGTTCACTGCTCGAATGTGCGGCTGTCGCGGGTAAGCACTTCGTGCGCGCCGCGCTCCGGCGCCTCGCGCCGGACGTCGACGATCTGGACGTCGACGCGCGGTTGCTGAGCCTGGCGCGCCGAGACCTGCTCGCGGCACGGCCCGGGCGCGAGGACGCCTACCGCTTCCGCCACGCCCTCATTCGCGATGCCGCGTATGCGGGTATCTCGAAGCAGCTGCGCGCGAAGCTCCACGAGCGATTCGCCGACTGGGCGCTGAACACGAGGCCCGGCCGCGCGGGCGACGTCGACGAGATCGTCGGCTATCACCTGGAGCAGGCGTTTCGCTACCGCGAGCAGCTCGGGCCGCTCGACGAGCACGCGCGGCAACTCGCCGATCGTGCCGCGCACTTGCTCGGCACAGCCGGCCAGCGTGCGTTCGCACGAGACGACGCGCCCGCGGCTTTGAACCTGCTCGACCGCGCGCTCGCGCTCGCGACGGAGGAGCATCCCGCACGTCTCGAGTTGATGCGCCAGCTGAGCAGCGCGGCGTGGTCGGTCGGCGAGGTCGCGCGCGCGGAGCTGCTGCTGACCGGCCTGGTCGAGGCGGCGGCTGCCGTGGGCGATCGCCGCTACGAGCTCTACGCCGCGTTGCAGCGGTCGTCGATGCGCAGTGCCCACGACCCCGAGCTCGGCTGGGAAGAGATGGCTGCGACGGCGCGAGAGGCGATCGCCGTCTTCGAGGAGCTGGGTGACGAGCTCGGGCTTGCCCACGCATGGCGTCAGCTCGCAGTGACGCTGACCTACCGCTGCCGTTACGGCGATGCGGTCGACGCAGCCGAGCGTGCGCTCGCGTCCGCGCGGAAGTCGAGCGGCGCACGGGAGGAATCCCGCGTCGCGGACCTCCTCTGCGACGGGCTCCTGCACGGCCCGACCCCCGTCGGCCGCGCCATCGCTCGGGCCGAAGAGATGCTCGAGTCCGCCGACGACAATCCGCTGCTCGGCGCGAACGTCACCGCGGCGCTCGCGGAGCTGAAGGCGATGCGGTGCGAGTTCGACGACGCGCGCGCCCTTTGCGTCGACGCGCAGGAGATCTACAAAGGACTCGGATTGCGGCTCGGCCTTGCCGGCCTGACACAGGTCGCGGGAATCGTCGAGCTCCTCGCCGGCGACCATGCCGCGGCCGAGGCCGCGCTCCGCGAGGGCTATGAGCTGCTCGTCGGGCTCGCCGGTTGGCGCGGCTACCACGAGATCCTCCTCGCCGAGGCCGTGTACGCGCAGGGACGGCACGACGAGGCGAGCGAGCTGCTCGAGTCCGCCGCCGCGCTCGGCGAGGGATACGAGATCACGGCGCAAGTCCTGTGGCGCGCGCTCAAGGCCCCGCTCCTCGCGCACGACGACCGCGGAGACGAGGCACTGGCAGCGATCGACGAGGCGATCGCTCGGGCCGACGAGACGGATTCGCTGAACCTCCGGGCGCGCGCGCATGCGGCGCGGGCGGACGTGCTACAGGTCGTCGGACGCGAAAGCGATGCCGAACAGTCGGCGGCGACGGCGCTGCTGCTGTTTCGAGAGAAGGGCAACGATGCGGCCGCTACGCGGCTGGTCGAGCTTCAGCCGAACGCCGCCCCGCGTTAAGCTCCCGCGTCCAACGACGAGGAGGGACGAGCGATGCCACAAGATATCGGCGGCGACGAGCACGACCGCGTCACCAGCGTCGTCAAGGTGATCACGATCATCGGCGAGTCGCCGGAGAGCTTCGCGAAGGCTGCCGACGCGGCGGTGCGGAAGGCTCAGCAGACGATCCGCAACATCACCGGGGTCGACGTGATCTCGATGAGCGCAACCGTCGATTCGAACCCGGGCGGGATCAAGGACTACCGCACGACCGTCAACATCGCCTTCGTCGTCGACTAGCGCTCCAGGGCGAGCGCGCGAGCGAAGTCATCTGGATCGAACGGCCTGAGGTCGTCGAGGCTCTCTCCGACCCCGATCAGCTTGACGGGGAGGCCGAGCTCGTGCGCGATCGCGACGGCGATGCCGCCCTTGGCGCTCCCGTCCAGCTTTGTCAGCGCGACTCCGGTGACGCCGACTGCTTCGCCGAACAGGCGCGCTTGCTGCAGTCCGTTCTGCCCCGTCGTCGCGTCGACGACGAGCAGCGTCTCGTGCGGCGCTCCTTCCAGCTTGCCCTCGATCACGCGCCGCACCTTGGCGAGCTCCTGCATCAGGTTGGTCTGCGTGTGCAGCCGGCCGGCGGTGTCGACGATGACGACCGCGGCGCCGTCGCGTGTCGCGCGCTCGATCGCGTCGTACGCGACGGAGGCCGGGTCCGCCCCGCGCTCTCCGCCGACGAACGACGCGTTCGCGCGTGCGGCCCAGATCTCGAGCTGGTCCTCCGCGGCGGCGCGAAACGTGTCCGCAGCGGCGAGCACGACCGAATGACCGTGCTGCCGGAGGCGTTCCGCGAGCTTGCCGATGGTCGTCGTCTTGCCCGTGCCGTTGACGCCCACGACGAGGAGCACGCTCGGATCGGCGTGCACGTCGAGCGTCCCGGGCTCGCCGAGCAGCGCCGCCAGCTCGTCGGCGAGCGCCTCGCTCAGGTCGGCCAGGTCCTGCCGCGCCTCGAGGCGCTGCACCAGCTCCGCCGTCGCCGGCACGCCGACGTCCGCCCGAATGAGCGCCTCCTCGAGCCGCTCCCACGCTGCGTCGTCGCCGGGATCGAACGCCGCCGACGCGAGCTCGGCCGTGAGCGCGCGCCGGCTCTTCGACAGCGAGTCGCGCAGGCGCGAGAAGAGCCCGGCTCGCTCGGCGTCCGGCTCGGGCTGCGCGTTCTCCTCGCCGAGTAGCTGGGCCCAGCTACGAGGCAACCGCGACGGCCTGCTCACGGGGCAGGCGCCGCGAAACGATCTGTGAGACCCCGTCGGCGCCCATCGTCACGCCGTACAAGATATCGGCGGCCTCCATCGTCCTTTTCTGGTGCGTGATGACGATGAACTGCGCGCGATCCGAGTAACGCCGCAGCAATTCGACGAAGCGGCCGATGTTCGTGTCGTCGAGCGCGGCCTCCACCTCGTCCAGCAGATAGAACGGGCACGGCCGCGCGAGAAAGAGCGCAAAGAGGAACGAGATCGCGCCCAGCGCCTTCTCGCCACCGGACAGCAACGACAGCCGTGTCACCTTCTTGCCGGCTGGTCGCAGCTCGACCTCGATGCCTGGTTGGTCCCCGTCATCGTCCGGCTCGGTCAGGCGCAGCCGGCCTTCGCCGCCGGGGAAGAGCGTCGACGCGACCTCCGCGAAGTTCGCCTGCACCGCCGCGAACGTCTCCGCGAAACGCTCCTCGACCGTACGCGCGAGATCGTCGCGCAGCTTCTCCAGCTCCGCGAGGCTCGCCTCGAGATCCTCGCGCTGCGTCGTCAGCTCGAGGAGCCGTTCCTTCTCGGCGTCGTACTCCTGCTGGGCAAGCGGGTTCACCTGGCCAAGCGTTTCGCGGCGATGCTCGAGGCGCTCGATCCTCTCGGCGAGCTCGTCGCGAGCGTCGCCCTCGGCCGGCTCGGCGGCAGCGGCTTCCAGCCGGCGGCGTGCCTCGTCGACCTCGGCTTCGATGCGCGCCCGTTCGACGTCGATCGCGCTCAGCCGCTCCGCCGCGTCGGCGGTCGCACGACGTGCGTCGACCTCGGCCGCGCCGAGCCGCCGCAGCTCTTCCGCAAGTGCGCCCGTCCGCGTCGAGCCGGCGTCCGCACGCGCGCGAAGCGGCGCTTCGAAGCGCTCGTCGCTGACCCCTGCCAGGGTCTCGACGAGGCGCGTGACCAGCCGCGCGAGCGTCACTGTCAGCGGATCGCGCGCGGCGCTGTACGCGTCCTCCGGAATCGGGGCCGCGACGCGCGCATCGAGGTCGTCCACCTCCGCTGCGAGCGTGCGGCGGCGCGCCTCGAGCTCGAGCCAGACAGCCTCCGCGGTCTCGCCGGCAAACCACAGCTCTCCACGCTGCGGGTCGTAGCCGAAGCCCTCAGGGGTGACGGCCGGCACCGGTGACTGCAGCAGCTGCTCCTTCGCGACAATCGGGAGGTCGCGCACGAGCTCGGCCGGATCGCGCGTGAGCACCACGACGCTGCCGAGGCCTGCGGCGCGCGCACGTTCCGCGAGCGCGAGCGCGGCCCGGGCATCGTCGGCGACCACGGCGGAAGCGCGATGTCCGAGCGCGGCCGCGATCGCTCGCTCCGAGCCTGGCGCGACGTCGAGCGCCGACAGCGCCAGCCGCTCACCCGCTTCCGCGAGCGCGCGGGCCGCAGGCGGCAGTCCTTCGCGCTCGGCCAGCGCACGCTCGAGCGTCTGCAGGCGGTCGCGTGCGACGCGCGCCTGCTCGCGCAGCGACTCACGCTCTGCGCGCACGCGTGCGTCGAGCACGCGGCGCGGCCGCGCGAGCTCGGCGCGCAGCGATTCGAGCATCGCCTCGGCGCTCTCGCGCCGCAGCTCCAACCGCTCGCGGGCGCTCCTCAGCCGGTACAGCAGCGCCGTCGCCTGCTCGCGGCGCCCGGCCGCGTCCGCCAGCTCCTCTTCGGCGCGCCGCCGCTCTTCGAGCAGCCGGTCGAGCTGCTCGTCGGCGTGCTTGCGCGCCAGCACCGCTGCGGTCCGGCGTCCCTCGCCGTCCTCGAGCCGCTCGCGCAGGCCGGCGAGATCCAGCTCGGCGACACGCGCGCGCAGCGACGCGATCTCGCCGCGCAGCTTCTCCGCACGTTCGGCCGCCGACGCCTGCAACGCGAGCGGACGCAGGCGCTTCTTGACCTCCGCCTCGACGTCACGCGCGCGCTCGACCTGAATCGCGACGCGCGCGAGCTTCAGCTCGGCGCGGTGCTTACGCCGCTTGAACCGGCCGAGCCCCGCGGCCTCCTCGAGCAGCTGCCGCCGCTCCTCCGGCTTGGAGCCGAGGATCTCCTCGACGCGCCCCTGGCCGATGATCGAGTGCATTCCGCCGCCGAGCCCGAGGTCGGCGAGCAGCTCGACGAGGTCGATGCGCCGCACCGACGTTCGGTTGAGCAGGTACTGGCCCTCGCCGCCGCGATGCAGGCGGCGCGCCACGGATAGCTCGGTATACGGGAGTGGCCCGTCCCCGTCCGGGTTGTCGAACAGGAGCTCCACCTCGCAGAAGTCCTCGGCCGTCCGGCCGCCCCCGCCGGCGAAGATCACGTCGTCCGGCTTCTCGGCCCGCAGCTCGCTGGGGGCCATCGAGCCGGCCGCCCAGACGATCCCGTCGGCGACGTTCGACTTGCCCGAGCCGTTCGGCCCGACGACGACGGCGACGCCGGGCTCGAGGCGGACCTCGACCGGCTCGGGGAACGACTTGAAGCCGCGCAGCTTGATGGCGCGCAAGTGCATGCGCCCGGGAGGCTAGCGCGACGTTCGGACTGACATGTCCCGGGACTGTCCCGGGACATGTCCGCTTGACTTAGGCGGCTTCCTGGGCCATGTCGAGGATCTGCTCCCGCGACATCGTCCCGACCATGTCCGGATGCTTGTCCTGGATGTGGGCTTCGACGTTCGTGACGAGCTCGTCGTCGCTCTCGCCGCGGACGGTCTCGCCGCACGGGCAATTGACCTGCTTGGCCATCTCGGCTCCTTTCTCGAGTCCCGGCGAGTCTAAGCCGCCGAGACCTCGACGCCGAGCTTGGCGAGCGCTTCCTTCGCTGCTTCCTGCTCGGCGGCTTTCTTCGATTCGCCGTCCCCCATGCCGAGCTGCTCGCCTTCGACGACGGCCGCGCAGCGGAAGCGACGGTCGTGCGGCGGCCCCTCCACCTCGAGGACCGAGTAGTTGACTGACTGCCCTCGGCGCGCGAGCGCCTCCTGCAGCTCGGTCTTGTAGTCGACGTGCGTCGTCAGGGCGTACTGGATCCGGCCGGAGAACGCCTCCACGACCGGCTGCTCGATCGGCCCGAAGCCATGCTCGAGGAACAACGCCGCGAGTGCCGCCTCGAGCAGGGCGGCCAGGACGTTGCGGTTGTGCGCGAGCCGGTGCAGCTCCTCCTGCGGGATGTCGGCGCCGCGCTCCTCCAAGCGCTCCCCCAGACCGAGCTGACGCGAGACGACGGCGCAGCTCGCACGCGACACGACGTGTGAGCGGATCTTTGCGAGCCGGCCTTCGGTGAAGTCCGGGTAGCGCTCGTACAACTCGCGCGCGATCGCCAGCTCGAGCACGCTGTCGCCGAGAAACTCCAGCCGTTCATACGAGGCGGAGCGGTCGATGGCCCACGAGGAATGCGTGTACACCTGCTCGGCCCGCGCGGCCGGGAGCGTCTCGATCAGCTCCGCGAGGCGGAAAACGTCCCCGCGCGGGGCGCTACTGGTGGGACGAGACGTAGTCGACGGCCTGGCCGACGGTCTGAATCTTCTGGGCGTCCTCGTCGGAGATCTTGATCCCGAACTGGTCCTCGAGCTCCATGATCAGCTCGACGAGATCGAGCGAGTCGGCGTCGAGGTCCTCCTGGAAGGAGGCCTCCTCCGAGATCTCGCCCTCGTCGACGCCGAGCTGCTCGGTCAGAACTTCCTTTACTCGCTCGAAAACTTCCTCGCGCGACGCTGCCATGTCACCTCACGTGGGGGTCGGAGTCGTAGAGGGGGCGGACTCTAACACGGTGCTCCCCAGGCGCTGTGCAAGACGGCCGACCACGTCGTGCTCCACCCCGCGCGCGGCGAGCCGGATCGCGTTCGTGATCGCCCGCCGGGAGGAATTTCCGTGCGCGATCACCGCCAGCCCGCGCAGGCCGAGCAGGTATGCGCCGCCGTAGGTGTCCGGATCGAGGCGATCGCGGAGCCGTCGTGCGGCGGGCCGGATCAGCAGTCCGCCGAGCTTGCCGCGCGTCGTCGCGGTGATCTCCTCGCGGAAGGCGTCGAGCAGGTTCGTGATCGTCCCTTCCAGCAGCTTGAGCGCGACGTTGCCCGTGAAACCATCCGTGACGACGACGTCCGCGGCACCGCGCAGCAGGTCGCGCCCCTCGGTGTTGCCGCCGAAGTTGAGGTCGCTGGCGGCGAGCAGCTCGTGCGCCTCGAGCGTGAGCTGGTTCCCCTTCTCGGCCTCTTCGCCGATCGAGAGGAGCCGGATCTCGGGATCGCGCACGTCCAGGACCTCCTCGGCGAAGACCGCACCCATGTGCGCGCACTGGAGCAGGTCTTCGGGGCGCGCGTCGGCGTTCGCACCGGCGTCGAGCAGCACCGAGACGCGGCGGCGCGACGGGATCGTGACCGCGATCGCGGGGCGGCGCACGCCGGACACGCGCCGGATCTCGAGCAGGCACGCGGCCAGCATCGCACCGGTGTTGCCGGCCGAGACGACCGCGGCGGCCTTGCCTTCGCGAACCGCGCGACAGGCGACGACGAGCGAGCTGTTCGGCTTCGCGCGCACGGCGTCGGTGGGCTTGTCCTCCATCGCGATCACGTCCGGCGCCTCGATCAGCTCGAGCCCGCGCGCGTCGAGCTCGCGCGGCCCGACGAGCACCGGAACGACCGTGTCGGTGCGCGCCTCGAGGGCGCCGGCGACGACCTCCTCCGGACCGCGATCCCCGCCCATCGCGTCGACCGCGACGCGGATCGTCATGCAGCTACGGCGCGGGAGTGCGGAGCGGGTCCACGTCGCGCCCGCGGTAGGTGTGGCACGTGGGGCACACACGATGCGGCCGCTTCGGCCGTCCGCACTGCGGGCAGACGTTCAGGCGCGGCGCCTCGATGCGGTGCTGCGCACGGCGCTTGTCGCGGCGCGCCTTGGAGGTTTTCTTCTTGGGGACGGCCATGAGTCGGCGAGTGTAGCGAAGGAAGAAAGACGGCTCAGCCGCCGGCGAGGATCGCCGCGAGGGCGCGCGGACGGACGTCGTAGTGCAGCAGATCCCGCACCTCCACCCAGACCGGTTCGTACGTGCCGTCGTCGGTCGTGCCGCTCGTGCGCAACTCCTCAGCCTTGCCGCTGCCGAACTCGCCACCGATCGCAGACGCCGAGAAGTAGTGCTGCGTCTCGCCGCGGTACTCCTCGATCAGCAGACGCGGGCCGAGCACGACCGACAACCCCAGCTCCTCACGCGCTTCGCGTTCGGCGGCTTCGGCCGGCAGCTCGCCGAGCTCGATGCCGCCACCGGGAAAGAGAAAGTACGTATGACCGGCGCGCACGCGCTTGATCAGCGCGACCCGGCCTTCGTTGCGAACGACGACGGCCGAGCGGCCGCGCCGCTCAGAGTTGCTCACGAAGGCTCTCGAGCGCCGACCAGCGCGGGTCGGTCGACGTCTCCTCATGCGCGTGCGGCTCGTTGTTCAGGTTCTTTCCGCAGACCGGACAAAGACCGGCGCAGTCGGCACGGCAGAGGATCTTGTCGGGCAGCGCAAGCGCGACCGCGTCGTGCGACCACGCCGCGAGGTCGAGGTTGTCGTCGTGGATGTACGGCGTACGCAGCTCATCCGATCCTTGGGGATTCGTCGCCTGGTACTCCCGCGCATTGATTTGCACGTCGAGCACGGCGTCGTCGAGACAGCGGTAGCACGGCCCGTGCAGGCGGGTGCCGAACCCCAGCTCGAGAACGGTGCCGGTACTCGCCCTGGTGATCGCGAGCTCAGCCGGAACCTTGGCGGGCACCGGCAGGTAGCGCTCGCCGCCAAGCTCGAACGGCTCCTGCTCGAGCTCGACCTCGTCTCGATACTCCTCCCCCGAGCGGAGCTTGACCTGTCGCAGACTGAAGCTCCTCATCGCTTCCAGAGTAGCGTTGCCTCGCCGTCACGATCAGGACGACGGCGAGGACGATCGCCGCACCTGCGACGACGGTCGTCCAGCCGATCGCCTCGTTCAGAAACACGGTGCCGAGCGTGACCGCGACGACCGGGTTCACGAAGGCATAGGTCGCGACGACCGAGATGCGCACGTTCTTCAGCAGCCATGCGTACGCCGAGAACGCGAGCAGCGAGCCGAAGACGACCAGGTACGCAAACGCGAGCAGCGGCTTGAGCGCGAACGAATCGGCGTGGATGCCGCTTGCCTCTCCGGACGCCAGCCCCGCAATGCCGAGGAAGACGCTGGCGGCGAGCATCTGCATCGACGCTGCGAGCAACGGGCTGCTCGGGAGCGGCGCGCCACGCGCGTAGAGCGACCCGGCCGACCACGCGGACGTCGTGCCGACGAGGATCAGCGCGACCGCGACATGGCTCGTGCCACCCGGCCGCACGAGCAGGGCGACGCCCGCGAATCCGATCACCAGTCCGACGATGGCCGGGCGGGAGAGGCGGCGGCCGAAGCAGACGCGATCGAAGAGCGCGACGTAGAGCGGGATGATCGCGACGATCAGGGCCGCCAGGCCCGACTCGAGCCGCGTCTCGGCCCACGCGACGCCGCCGTTCCCGACGAGCAGCAGCGCTGCGCCGACGATCGCCGCGGCGAGCCATTCGCGCGCGGTCGGACGCGCGCGGCCGCGCGACGCGAACGCGTACAACGCCATGCCCGCGACCAGGAAGCGCACCGAGGACATCAGGAGCGGCGGCATCGAGCGGTCGGTGACCCGGATCGCCAGGTACGTCGAGCCCCAGACGAGGTAGACCGTCCCGAGCGCGAATGCGATCGCCGCCGGCGATCGGCGTGCGAACGCAGCCGTCATGCGCGCTTAGAGCGAGCGGCGGTCGGACGGCCGCCGCGAGTCGCGGCCGAAGAAGACGGCGAGCGGACCGATCGCGACGACGAAGAGCAGGACGAGCACAGCTGTCATGCCTCCATCATCGGCTCGCCGACCCATTAGAACAAATCTAGTTACAATGGAGTTCGATTATGGAACCTGATCGCTGGCTCGGGATCGAATTGCGGCATTTCCTGGCTCTGGAGGCCGTCGCACGCGAGGGCTCGTTCGGCAAGGCCGCGCGCAGGCTCGGCTACACCCAGTCGGCCGTGAGCCAGCAGATCGCCGCGCTCGAGAAGATCGTCGGCCAGCGACTCGTCGAGCGGCCCGGCGGCCCGAAGCCGGTCTCGCTCACGGAGGCGGGCCGGCTGCTGCTGACGCACGCCGACGCGATCGCAGCCCGTGTGGCGGCTGCGCAGGCCGACCTGACTGCGCTCGGCGAAGGGCAGGCCGGGACGCTGCGCGTCGGCGTCTTCCAGAGCGTCGGCCAGCGGATCCTGCCCGAGCTGATGCGGCGGTATCTCCGCTCGTGGCCGCACGTGAAGGTCGCTCTGACCGAGTCCGCGAACGACGAGGAGCTGCTCACGCTCGTCGAGCGCGGCGAGCTCGACCTGACGTTCGCCGACCTACCGCTGACGGAAGGGCCGTTCGAGTCGGTCGAGCTGCTGCGCGACCCTTACGTCCTCGTCGTGGCCGCCGACTCTCCCCTCGCCCAGCGCGATGCGCCGCCGCCGCTCCGCGAGCTCGCGGAGCTCGACCTGATCGGGCACAGGCATTGCCGGACGGTGAAGCAGCTGGAGGTCAACTTCCGGCGTCCGCTGCACTTCGTCTTCCGCTCGGATCACAACCAGACCGTGCAGGCGCTGGTCGCGTCGGGCGTCGGGAGCGCCCTCGTTCCGAAGCTGACGATGGATCCGGAAGACGAGACCACCGCGCTGATCGAGCTGCCGAAGCTGCCGCCGCGAATCATCGCGCTCGCGTGGCATCGTGACCGCTACCGCACGCCGGCCGCGCGCGCGCTCGTCGAGTGCGCGCAGGAGGTTGCTGAAGAGCTCGAGCGCGAGCCCGTCGCCGCCTGAATGTTCATTCCGATCCACCCGGCGCGGCACTTGCTGCGAGCAAAGGACCTGATCGACGCGCGCTACCGCGATGCGCTCGACGTGCCGGCGCTCGCGCGCGCCGCGCGGCTTTCGCCGGCGCACTTCAGCCGCGAGTTCCGGCGGGCGTTCGGCGAGACGCCGCACCAGTACCTGCTCACGCGCCGGCTCGAACGCGCCGCGGCCATGCTGCGCACGACCGACCACTCGGTCGCGGACATCTGCCTCTCCGTCGGCCTCAGCAGCGTCGGCTCGTTCACGACGAGCTTCCGGCGCGTGTACGGCATGACGCCGACGGCGTACCGCGCCGCACAGCCACCGGCCGTCGTGCACGCGCGGATTCCCACATGCGTCCTGCAGGCCTACGGACGACCGAACAGCAGTTTTCGAGAAGACAGGCGCGCGGCGTCGGGCTAACGTCGTCGCAGCGTTCACTGCGACGAAAGGAAGAGATGCTGAAGCAACTGACGCACACGCAGATCTGGGTGCACGACCAGGACGAGGCGCTCGCCTTCTACACGGAGAAGCTGGGGATGGAGGTCCGCGAGGACGTCACCGTTCCCGAGCTGGGCAACTTCCGCTGGCTCAGCGTCGGCGTTCCCGGGCAGGCCGACGTGGCGATCACGCTCATGACGATTCCGGGGCCCCCCGTGTTCGAGGAGAGCACGCGCCAGCAGATCCAGGCGCTGCTGGCGAAGGGCGCGTCGAGCGGGCTTTTCTTCGTCGCCGACGACGTGCGCGCGACCTACGAGGAGCTCAAGAATCGCGGCGTCGAGTTCACGCAGGAGCCGACCGAGCAGCCCTACGGCCTCGACGCGGGGTTCCGGGACGTGTCCGGGAACCACATGCGGGTGATGGAGCGGCCGAGCGCCTAGCGCTCGTCGTACGGCTGCTCGTTCGTCGAGCTGGGGCTGACTGCTGCGGCGCCCGCGAGGACCGTCTCCTGTGAGCGCTCGTGGAGCCGCTCGCGGCCCCGCTTGACGGCGCTGAGGAACTTCTCCAGGTTCACCTCGAGCGTGGACAGGATCGAGTCGGCCCAGTCCTCCATCTCGAGCCGGGTCTCCCGCGCCTGCCGGCGCGCGTCGTCGACGATGTCCTGCGCCTGCCGCTCCGCGATCTTGACGATCTCCGTCTGCGACGCCTCGCGCACGGCCTGCTCGCGCGCCTCACCGAGGAGGCGGTCGGTCTCGCGCTTCGCCTCGGCGAGCATCTCCTGGCGCTCCTTCACGATCCACCGCGCCTGCTTGATCTCCTCGGGGATGGTCGCCCGCATCTGGTCGAGGATGTCGTAGATCTCCTCGCGGTCGATCCGGACCTGGTCGGTCAGGGGCACGGCCTTCGCGTTGTGAACGAGGTCGTCGAGCTTGTCGATGAGTACGAGAACGTCCATGGGCTCCTATTCTTGCGGATTTTCCGGGGTCCCCGGCCGACCGTCGGGAAACAGCTCCGCAAATCGCCTGGCTACGGCCTCCGGGACGAGCTCGTCCACCTTCCCGCCGAAGGCCGCGATCTCCTTCACACCGCTCGAGGAGACGAAGCTCACCGACGGGCTGGCCATTACGTAGACGGTCTCCACGTCGGGTGCCAGGGTGCGGTTCAGCTGGTTCATCTGGAACTCCCACTCGAAGTCCGAGATCACGCGCAGGCCCTTGATGATCACCTTCGCGTTCCACTTCCGCGCGAAATCGACCACGAGCTCGGCGAAGACGTCTACCTCGACGTTGGCGAGCCC